>CAZMPE010000154.1:0-6419 GCA_964567955.1 uncultured Phycisphaeraceae bacterium
GAACTGGCGCGGGCGCTGGCATCCGCGGTCGAGGGAGAGGTGCGATTCGGGCTTCACGACCGGATGCTGTACGCGACGGACGCGTCGCTCTACCAGGTCGAGCCCATCGGCGTCGTCATCCCGGCCTCGGTGGAGGATGCAGAGCGGGCGGTGGGGTTCTGCGCGGCGAACGGTCTGCCGATCCTGCCTCGGGGAGGGGGAACCAGTCTTGCCGGGCAGTGCACGAACCGAGCGGTGGTGATCGATTTCTCCGCGGGGTGCAGCGGGTTCGTGTCGGTGGATGAGCGAGCGCGGACGTGCGTTGTTGAACCGGGCATCACGGTCGACGACTTGAACGATGCGTTGCTGGAGCGCGGGCTGTTCTTTGCGCCGGATCCGGCGACGACGCGGCAGGCGAACATCGGGGGCTGCATCGGCAACAACGCGGCCGGGGCACGCTCGATTCTGTTCGGACGTACGTCGGAGAACCTTGTCGCGGTCGACGCGCTGTGCGTCGGGACGGCGGCGCGGCGTGTACGGCTCGGGCCCGGGTCGGCGAAGGACGATCCGTTCGTTCGCGATTTGACATTGAAAGTCGCGGAGGTCGTGCAGAGGAACGCGGTGTTGATCCGCGAGCGGTTCCCGAAGACCGTCCGCCGGAACGCGGGGTACAACCTTGATCTGATCCTGGCGCAGATGGACTCGGCCGGGGCGCGGGCCGATTCGGACGCGATCCTCGCCGGGATCAACCTCTCGCACCTGGTCTGCGGCAGCGAGGGAACGCTGGCGGTCACGCTGGGCGCGGAGCTGCGGCTGCACCCGATCCCGAAGGCGAAGGGCCTGGTGGTGATCGGATTCGCGACGCTCGACGAGGCGGTGGCGGCGGTCGGGCCGATCCTGGCGACGCAGCCGAGCGCGGTCGAACTGCTCGACGACACGGTGATCGGGCTCGCCGCGGCGAACACGGAGTATCGCAAGTATGTCGAACTGATGCCGCGGCCGACGGCCGGCGGGTTGGGCGCGGTGCTCTATGTCGAGCACTTCGCGCGGTCGGACGCGGCGGAACTGGGCGAGTGTGCCGAAGAGTTGCGGTCGCTGCTGGGCCGGATCGCGCCGACGGCGGGCGTGCGCGCGATGACCGATGGGCCCACGATGCTCAAGGCGTGGAAACTGCGCAAGGCGGGCGAGCCGCTTCTGCACGGGATGCCGGGTGACCGCAAGCCGATCACGTTCGTCGAGGACAACGCGGTGCCCGTCGAGAACCTGGCGCGGTTCGTCGCGGAGTTCCGGCGGATCGTCGCGTCGCACGGGACGCGCGCGGCGTTCTGGGCGCACGCGTCGGTGGGGGTGCTGCACGTGCGGCCGTTCCTGAACCTGTCGGACGAGGGAGACCGGGAGCACCTGCGGGGGATCGCGGTGGAGGTCGCGGACCTGGCCAAGTCGCTGGGCGGCGTGATGAGCGGCGAGCACGGGGACGGGCGGGTCCGCGGGCCGCTGCTCGAGCGGTTCTACGGGCCGGAGCTCATGCGGGCGTTCCGCGAGGTCAAGGCGGCCTTTGATCCGCGCGGCCTGCTGAACCCGGGGAACATCGTTGAGCCCGGGCCCATCGAGAGCATCACGGGCGCGCTGCGGATCGAGCCGGCCGGCCGGCCGGCGCCGGTGCCGCAGGTCGAGACGTACTTCGCGTACGACGATCAACACGGCTTCCGCGGGGCGGTCGAGATGTGCAACGGGGCCGGGGTCTGCCGCAAGAAGAGCGGCGGGACGATGTGCCCCTCGTACATGGGGACGTTGGACGAACGGCATTCGACGCGCGGGCGCGGTAATGCCCTGCGGCTGGCGATCACCGGGCAGTTGTCCGGCGGCGCGGGGCCCGCGTGGAACGATGAAGAGACGATCCGGACGCTCGACTTGTGCCTGAGCTGCAAGGCGTGCAAGAGCGAGTGCCCGAGCAACGTCGATATCGCGCGATTGAAGTCGGAGTACGCCGCGCAGCGGTTCAAGGCCAAGGGTGGAGCGCCTCTGCGGGCCCGGCTGTTCGGGAACGTGCGGCGGCTGAACCGGCTGGGGTCCGCGATGCCGCGGATGGCGAACTGGATGAATCGGCGCGGTCCGGTTCGGGCGGTCCTGCGCCGGGTGCTTGGACTGGACCCGCGCCGGAGCCTCCCGTCGTTCTGCCGCGCACTGTCGCGGGACTTTCCCGCGCCGTCGGGGGGCGGGCCGACGGTGGCGCTCTTCGCTGACTGCTTCACGATGTACAACGAGGCGGGGCTCGGACATGCCGCGGCGCGCGTCCTCGGCGCGTTCGGGTATCGCGTGGTGCTGATCGACGCGGGGTGCTGCGGGCGTGCGATGATCTCGACGGGGTTGCTCGACGACGCGGTGAAGACGGTCGATTCGGCCCTGGGTCGATTGGCTTCCGTGATCAACGACGAATCGATACCGGCCGTGCTGGTGTGCGAGCCGTCGTGCCTGTCCGCGATCAAGGACGATTGGCTGCAACTCAAGACAGGGACGGATGTTGCGGTGCGCCGGAAACTCGCTGCCAAGTCGTTCCTTGTCGAGGAGTTTCTGGAGAGGGAGTGGGAGCGGCACCCGCGCCGGCCGATGGCGGAGGCCGGGGCGGGGCGGGTCGTCCTGCACGGGCATTGTCACCAGAAAGCGCTCTGGGGGATCGGGTCGAGCGCGGACCTGCTGAGACGATTCGTCGGGGATCGGCTGCGTGTGCTTGACAGCGGATGCTGCGGCATGGCGGGATCGTTCGGGTACACCGAAGACCACTACGACCTGTCGATGAAGATCGGAGAGCTGTCGCTCTTCCCGGCGGTGCGGGGGTCCAACGCCGCGATCGTCGCGCCGGGTACGTCGTGCCGTCACCAGATCGCGGACGGGACGGGCGAGCGGGCCGTGCATCCGATCGAGTTCATCGACGGATTGCTGGCCGCGGACTGATCAGGCGGACGGGGGCTGGGGAACTTCCCTGCGGCCGCCGTCCTCGTAGAGGTAGAGTTTCGTCGATTCCTCGTCGGTGCAGGCTTTGTGCGTGCCGTCGCAGATCGGCATTTTCGCACTCAGGCCGCAGCCGCAGATGAAGAGCGATTTGCCGTCCTTTGGGAAGTCCTTGGGCTCGATCTTGAACGGGCCGGTGCGCTCGTTGCGGATGATGCGTGCCATGGTGGCCTCCGTGCCTACGCGGGGCTCTCGATCGATTCGACGACGGAGCGCAGCACCCGTGCCGCGGAATCGACGTCGCCGTCGCGGGAGTAACTCTTGGGGACGACCCGGTGGGCGCACACCGGCTGGACGTTGCGGATGATGTCTTCGGGGATGGCGTAGTCGCGCGCGTTGAGGGCGGCGGTGGCGCGGGCGGCCTGGGCGAGGGCGAGGGCGCCGCGCGGCGAGAGGCCGACCTGCAGGTCTTCGTGCTTGCGGGTGGCGTTGGCGAGCTCGATGATGTAGTCGAGAAGAGCGCGGTCGACGCGGACGTCGTCGACCTGGCGCTGGAGGTCGATGACCTCTTCGCGGCGCAGGACCGGCTCGAGCTGGGGCAGGAAGTAGTTCGCCGGGCGCAGGTCGAGGACGCGGGCCTCGTCCGCCGGGTTGGGGTATCCGAGGCGGGTCCGCATGAGGAACCGGTCGAGCTGGTTTTCGGGCAGCGGGTAGGTGCCCTCGAACTCGTACGGGTTCTGCGGCGCGATGACCATGAACGGCTGCTCGAGCCGGTGGACGCGCCCGTCGATCGAGACGGTCGCCTCGTTCATCGCCTCGAGGAGGGCGGTCTGCGTGCGTGGGGTCGTGCGGTTGATCTCATCGGCCAGCACGATGTTCGTGAAGATCGGGCCGCGCTTGAAGACGAACTCGCCCGTGTTGCGGTCGAAGACGCTGACGCCGAGCACGTCGGCGGGGAGCATGTCCGGGGTGAGCTGGATCCTGGTGAAGCCGCAGTCGATGCTCTTGGCCATGGCGGTGGCCAGGACGGTCTTGCCGACGCCGGGGACGTCTTCGATGAGGATGTGGCCTCGGGCCAGCAGGCAGCAGATCACCCGGTCGACCGAGGCGGTGTTGCCGAGGAAGACCTTGGCGATGTTCTCCCGGAGTCTGCGGATCGCGTCCTGCATGGCTTCCTCGGCGTGGCGGCGGGGGCGGAAACAGGGAGGCAGTATAGGTCCTGGTGCGCGGTGCGCACCGTCGTGCTAGGCTCAGATATGGGCGCGGAGGATGAACCGACATCACCGGTGCGTCGTGCCGAAGGGCTCGAGCGGAGCCTCGGGGGCGACCTGCCGTGCGTGGCGTGCCGCTACAACCTGCGCGGCCTGTCGATCATCGGGACCTGCCCCGAGTGCGGCACGCCGGTGCGCGCGACGCTGCTGGCCGCGATTGATCCTTACGCGGGCGTGCTGCGGCCGATCCCGGCTTCGGCGGTGGTCGCCGCCGGGGGGCTGATGTGGGCGTTCGGCGGCTTGGCGGCGGCGGTTCTGACGTGGCTGATCCGGCTGGAGGATGTGCTTCGTCATCTGGCGGGCATCGGGTTCTCGGTGCGCTGGGCGGTGATCGCGGGGACGGGAGCGATTGTCGCATCGGGCGTGGGGGCTCTCGTGATCGTTCGTCCGCACTCGGGGATCCCACGCCGTCAGATCATCGCGGCCGCGATCGGATCGGCCTGCTACGTCCCGCTGGCGGTTGTGTACTGGCGGATCGAATCGGCCGGCGGCCTGTCGAGCGTGGCGCCGTATCTGCAGACGGATTTCGCGTCCGCCGAGCGGGCTCTGGAGCGGCTCGCGGCGGCGGCGCTGTTGCTTGTCATTTTGCTGGGGCTGCGTCCCAACGCCCGGCTGCTGGCGGGGCGCTCGCTGCTCCTGCGCGAGGGTCGGGTGGATCGCCAGACCATGCTCGCCATGACGTTGGTGGTGGTGATCGGGGCGATCGGGGACGGCCTGCACCTGTACGCCGGGGGCGCGACGGACGCGACCGCCTCGATGATCCGGCTGGTGGGGACGCTGCTCATCATTGTCACGTCGATGCTCTTCACCGTCGGGCTCTTCGGCGTGGCGAACGACGTGCGGCGGATCGCGGCGGTGATCCTGGTGCCCGCGCCCTCGGCGCGGGAGGTGCTCGGCGCCGGGCGGGGGCGGTCTTCCGGCGCGAACGGCGCGCGGGAGTCAACATGAACAGGAAGGAAGAGGAGCGGTTTGACGCCCTCGTCAAGGACGCGATCGACGCCCTGCCGCCCGCGGTGCGGCGGCGGCTCGACGAGATCCCCGTCGTGGTGCTCAACGAGCCGACGCCGGACATGCTCCGGGACCTGGGCGAGGATCCGGATGATCGGGACGCGGCGGCGGAGATCTGCGGGCTGCACACCGGGACGGCGATGACGGAGCGGAGCGTGCAGCACCACGGCGATCTGCCGACGGTGATCCACCTGTTCCGGCGCGGGATCATTTCGCTCGCGGGCGGGTGGGACCAGCCGGGCGCGGACGATGAGATCTATGAGCAGGTGCGGGTCACGCTGCTTCATGAGATCGGGCACCACTTCGGGCTGGACGAGGACGACCTGGCGGACCTGGGGTACGACTGATCAGATCTGAGTAATTTCCTTGACCTTTTCGTCGACGCGCCGGTCGATTTCGGCCTCATACTTCTTGAGCAGTTCCTGGATCTCGGTCTTGAGGGTTTCGACCTCGTCCTCGGGCACGTGCTTGCCGGGCTGTGACTTCAGGCCGTCGGCGTGCTTGTTGCCGTCGCGTCGTGCGTTGCGGAGAGCGACCTTCTGCTCCTCGCCGTCCTTGCGGACCTTGGCGACGAGCTGCTGGCGCCGCTCGCCGGAGAGCGGGGGGACATTGAGCCGGATCTGCTTGCCCTCGTTGATCGGGTTGAGGCCGAGCCCCGAGGCCTCGATGGCCTTCTTGATCTCGCCGATGGATCCCGCGTCGAACGGCTTGATGAGGATCTGCGTCGGCTCGGGGACGCTGATCGAGGCGAGCGATTTGAGATCGGTGCTCGCGCCGTAGTAATCCACCTTGACGAAGTCGACCATCGCGGTGGTCGCACGCCCGGTCCGGATCCCCTTGAGTTCGTTCTTGAGGTACGTGACCGCCTTCTCCATCGCCTCTTCGGTTTCGAGCAGAATCGTGTCCGGATCGGTCATGGCAGTGTTCCCGGGCTCCGGGCGCGGCGTGCGTCCGTGAGCACCATGATACTCGACCTCAGGGTGCGTGGAGCAGAGTCCCGATCTTGGCCGCGGGGCCGCCCTCGATCACGCGCCGGATGTTCCCCGGCTTCTTGAAGTCGAAGACGAGGACGGGGATCGCGCGTTCGCGGCACATGGCGAGCGCCGTCATGTCCATCACCTTGAGGTTGAGGCTGATGGCCTCGGTGAAGCTGAGCTTGTCGAAGCGTGTGGCTTTCGGGTCCTTGCGCGGGTCGGCGGAATAGACGCCGTC
>CAZMPE010000155.1:0-6339 GCA_964567955.1 uncultured Phycisphaeraceae bacterium
GCGAGGATATAGATGGCGCACATGACCGGGACAATCTTGCTCGCGACGTCGCCGATCCGCTTGATGCCGCCGATGATGACGAGGGCGACACCCACGGACATGACGATGCCGGTGACGATCTTGGGGATGCCGAAGTAAGTGAAGTTGATATCGGCGACGTTCCAGGCCTGGAACATGTTGCCGCCGGTCACGGTCGAGATGATGAGCGTGATGCAGAAGATCCCGCCGACGATGATGCCCAATGGGGCGAGGGCCGGGCTGATCTTCGCGAAACCCTTCTTGCAGACCCACATGGCCCCGCCGTGCGGGTTCTCGGGGTCGTCCGTGTTGCGGTAGAGCATGGCCTGGGTGACCTCGGTCATCTTCAGGCTCATGCCGACGAAGCCGGTGACCCACATCCAGAAGACAGCGCCGGGCCCGCCGAGCGAGATGGCGATCGCGACGCCCGCGATGTTGCCCAGCCCGACCGTCGCGGAGAGGGCCGTTGAGAGCGCCTGGAAGTGGTTGATGGCGCCGGGGTCGCCCTTGCGGTCGTACTTGCCCCGGACGACCTGCACTCCGTGGGTGAGCGCCCGGTACTGGCCGATGCCGCTCCACAGCGTGAACAGGACGCCGACGCCGAGCACGATGTACAGCACCGCATCGTGCCAGAGCACGTTGTTCACCTGGTTGAGAACATTCATCAATGCGTCCATATGGTCTCCTGCAAGTGCACTCGGGCGGGGTCGCCGCGGCCGCGGAAACGGAGATCATGCCCGGAATCGGTCCGGGATGCAACGCGGGCCCAGCGGGGGCCGATCGGGCCCGGGCCGGGGCCTAGGCTGAGGGCCGGATGTGGAGACACGACGACATCGTGACGGCCGCGGCTGGAGCGCTGGAGAAGCGGGCGGCCGAGTTACGCGACGAACAGGCCCCGAAGGGGCTGGATGCGTTGAATGAAGTGGAGTTGCACCCGATCCTGGCCGCCGGGTTTACAGGTCACGGGTTTGGAGTGGTCCGGGAGCAGCCATTCCCGGGCGACGCGCAGGAACGGCCGGGTCGGACCGTCCGGGAGCGCTGCGACCTCGTCCTCACACCCGAGCCGGGGATGCGTCTTCTTGAGCCCGGGGCGGAAGTGAAACAACTCCGGGCCGCGTCCGGGACGTTGTTCGAGCCGGTGGCGGAATCGATCGCCGCGGCCCAGACGAGCGGGGCCACCGATCCCGGCGAGGCTTTCTGGCTGGAGGTGAAGGTCGTCGGGCAGTACACGTACACGTCGGGGGTGCCGGGACCGAACGGCGCGTACGCATCGGAACTGGTCGCCGGACCGGTCGAAGACCTGGTGAAGCTGGAATGGGACCGGTGCATCCGCAGCGGCGGGCTGTTGCTGGCGCTGTTCACCGAGGACCGGCGCACGGCGGAGCACGACGTCGGGGTGCTCCTGCACCGATGCCTCGATCGCGAGTTGCCGGTTCAGTCACCGTTGAGAAGCGACTTTGCGATCCCGGACCTGATCGGAAATCGGGTCTGCAGCGTCGTGCTGATCCCGATCAGGAACCAGGCCTGAGACCCGCGACCTCCTCGATGGCGTCGGCGGCGGCGGCCGCGGCGTTGCGGTCGCGGAAGAGCCCCACCACCCGTTCGAGTTCGGCCCGCTGTTCGGCGGCCTTTTCGGGCGAGTCGATGATGGAGCGGGCGGCGGCGACGATCTTCTCCGGCCCGCCGAAATGCGGCACGAGCTCCGGAACGACCTGACGGTGGGCGAGCACGTTGGGGAGCGTGAAGTACTTCGTGGCGACGATCCACTTGGCGAAGAGGTAGTAAAGGAGCGGGCTGGACCTGTAGAAGACGACCATCGGGCGCAGCTGGCGGGCGATCTGGAGGGTGACGGTGCCGCTGACGACGAGGGCCAGCTCGCACCAGCGGACAACGGCGTCGGTGTCCCCGGAGACGACGCGGAGGTTGCGGGGCCATCCGCCCTGTCCGGGAACGTCCGCCATTGCGCGGATGGCATCGGCGACGGAGGGCTTGGTCGCCGCGATCACGCCGTTGATGCCGGGGTAGCGGGTCTGAAGCTGGCGGAACGAATCGAGGAGGAGCGGGACGCTCTTGCCGATCTCCGAGGGGCGGGAGCCGGGCATGAGGGCGATGCGCGGCGAGCCGTCGCCGAAGTCGGCGCAGCGCCGGTCGAGCTCGGCGCCGTCGATCGGCGCGTCGAAGAGCGGGTGCCCGATGAACCGTGCCTGGACGCGGCGCTTGCGGAAGAACTCCTCTTCGAAGGGGAGCAGGCAGAGGACGAGGTCGGTTCGACGGCGAAGCTTGTGGATGCGCCAGCGGCCCCAGGCCCAGATCTGTGGCGCCACGAGATGGACGACCTTGACCCCCAGCCGCTTGGCGATCTTGCAGATCGGGAAGTTCGCGGCGGGCGAATCGACGGGGACGTGGACCGTCGCCCTGTGCTCCACGAGCCAGGAGGCGATGCGGTCGTTGATGCGCGAGTGCTCGCGGATCTTGCGGTAACCGGGGAGCCCCATGACGGCGTCGTCGCCCGTGCGTTCAACGATGACGGCGCCGGCCTTCTCCATCCTCGGGCCGCCCCACGCGTAGATCGGCAGCCCGGGCCGGCGGCGGCGCAGCTCGGCCACGACCGCGGCGGCGTGGTCGTCGCCGCTGGGCTCGAACGCCGTGAAGAGCACCGTGGGTTGGGTGGTCGGGTCGGGCACGGGCAGCACTGAAGCGGTTGCAGGGGCGGATGTCAAACGGGGTAACGCCGTCAGAACCCCGCGGCGTCGAGCCAGACGGAGGGGCGGCGGCCGAGCGCCATCGCGATCGAGACGA
Source organism: uncultured Phycisphaeraceae bacterium (assembly GCA_964567955.1). GTDB lineage: Bacteria > Planctomycetota > Phycisphaerae > Phycisphaerales > UBA1924 > CAZMPE01. Next base: position 2,818 of record CAZMPE010000155.1, read on the forward strand.
GCGATTCGACGCTCGGCAGGTGCGTGCCGCGCTCGATCGAACTGAGCTGGCTGACGCTGACGGCGGAGGCGTCGGAAAGCTCCCGCAGGGTCCAGCCTCGTTCGGTGCGGGCGAGCCGGATCTGGCGCCCGAGTTCGGCCCTGAGCCGGTCGTGCGGCCGCTTGCCAAGGCCGAGCGCCGCGCTGGCCTGTCCGAGGGCGCGCCGGAGGTCGGCCAGCGAGAAGGGCTTGGCGAGGTAATCAAAGACGTCCTGCTTGAACGTCTGGCGCATGCTGTCGAGGGACGGGTAGCCGGTGACCACGATCACGCACAGGCGTCCCCACCGCTTGCGGATCTCGGTCAGGACGTCTTCGCCGCTGTGCCGTCCCATCTTGATATCGAGCAGGACGATGTCGGGGAGCTGGGCGTCGATCGATCGGTAGAGTTCTTCCGGGTCCTCGGCGGTGCGGACGGCGTGGCCCTCGCCCTCGAGCAGGGCGCGGATGTACTGTCGAAAGTCAGCGTCGTCGTCGAGCGCGATGATGGAGAGGCGCGGCTGCGCGTCTTCCGTGGACTCGGGTTGATGGGCCGGTGACTCCGCCATGGTTGAGAGAGACGTTACACGGTGTCGAGCCCGGCCGCGCGTACCGTTGCGTCCGGATCGGCTTCAGGCTTGGCCTGGCAGGGGAGGACGATCTCGAAGACGGCGCCTGTGCCGTCCGGGTTGTTCCGGGCCAGGATCAGGCCCCCGTGCTCGCGGACGATCCCCTCGGCGACGGCGAGCCCGAGACCCGTCCCATGGGCGTCGAGCCGGGTGCTGGCGAAGGGCTCGAAGAGGCGCGAGAGGACATCGGGATCGATGCCCGGGCCGTTGTCGGCGACGGTCAGGGAGACCCACTCGCGGCCTTCCTTGAACTCGCGGGTCGCGTCGACGATGACGCGGCCTTCGGCGGCCTGATCCGGCCGGTCGCGAAGAGCGTCCGAGGCGTTGCGGAGCAGGTTGACGAGCACCTGGACCATGCGATCGCCGTCGCACTCCACGGTGCAGGACTCGGGCACGCGGTTGACGTAGTCGGCGACACAGCGGTCGCGGTCGAGGCGAACGAGTGTGACGGCCTCGTCGACGACCGAACGCAGGGCCACGGGGCGGGTCGCCGCCGGGCGGACGCGCGCGAAGTCCAACAGGCTCTCGCCGAGGCTCTCGAGCCGGTGGACGACGCGGACCATGAGCGCGGCCTGGGCCGGGTCGACCCCGGCACGCGGGTTCTGGTTGAGCTTCTCGACCAGGCCCTTGAGGACGGCGAGCGGCGTGTTGAGTTCGTGCGCGATGCCCGCGGACATCATGCCCAGGCTGGCGAGGCGATCGGCGTCGGCTAGGTTGCGCTGCGCCGCCTCGAGCAGGTGGTTCTTGCGTTTGAGGTCGGTGGCGGCGAGTTCGATCTGGGCGAGCGCGTCGGCGAGGGCACGCTCGTGGCTGCGGAGCGCGGCGATGGATTCGTTGCGGGAGCGCATGATCTCGCCGAGCTCATCGGCGGGGATGACGGACTCGGGAACGAGTTCCTGATCGATGCGCCCGGCGCGCAGGGCCACGTCGGCGTCGAGCATGCGTCGGATGGGTCCGTACACGTTCTGGGGGAGGACGAAGAGCTCCAGCGCCGCGGCGACGAGCGCGTACACGGTCAGGAGCGCGACGGAGACGAGCCAGTAGAGGTTGCGGACGGCGGCGCGGGCCTCGGGGATGCGGAGCGTGATGCTCCAGTAGTGCTCCGCGCCCGGGCCGACGGCGGCGATGGACGAGGCCTGGTCGCCGAGCACGAAGCCGGGCACGGGGCGGCCCGGGATGAGGCGTGCCTGGGCGATCGACGTCGGCGTCAGACCCAGTTCCTCGGCCGTACCGGCGGCAAAGACAGCATCGGGGATAAGGCGGGCGATACGAGCCGGGTCGGGCGGGATCAGCGTGCCGTCCGCGCTGCTCGCCGTCGCATCAGCGAGGAGGAACTCCAGGATCCGGCGCGCGGCGTTGATCTCCGCGCGTTCGACGACCTCGGTGATGGCCGGCCGCAGCGCGATGAGGAGGATGACGGCCAGGCCCAAGGAGAAGCCGGTGTGAAGGAAGACCAGCTGCATGCGGATGCGCATGCCGCCGATCACGTTCAGCCGCAACATGGTCGTCGTCCGCGGGGAACGCGGCCTCGTGCTGGTGAACCCCGTGCGGCTCAGCGACGCCGCCGAAGCGGCGCTGCTGCGCGAGGGGCCGTTCACCCACGCGCTTCGCCTCGGCCACTACCACGGCTGTGACGACGCCTACTACGTCGAGAAGCACGGGGTCGAGCTGTGGGGTGTGGCCGGATCCTACGCGTACGCGCACCCACCCCTCACCCGCGAGATCGTCGAGGGCGGCGCACTTCCGATCCCCGGTGCCCGCGCGCTCGTGTTCGCGCAGGCGAAGCTCCCCGAATGCGTCGTGCACCTGCCCGAACACCGGCTGCTCCTCACGTGCGACAGCGTCCAGCACTACGAGCGCGACGATCGACTCTCGTTGCTGGCACGGCTCGTCATGTATCCGATGGGCTTCTTCAAGCCGTGCGTCATCGGCCCGGTCTGGCTGAAGGAGGTGACGCCGAAGGGCGGGAGCGTGCGCAGCGACTTCGAGCGCATCCTGGCGCTCGACTTCGACCACCTGGTCTCCGCCCACGGCAATCCGAAGCTCGGTGGCGCCAAGGCCGCGCTGCGCGCGCAGGTCGAGCGGCTGCCGGCGTAGGCGGGCGAGCAGATCGCTGCCCGCACCTACCGCGACGCGCTCGGCAACCACCAGCGGCCGAGTGACAGCTCGACCGCTTCGAACGGCTCGACGCGAACGACGTCGTCGCCCCCATGCGTGCCGACGACGATCCAGCGCCCCCCGTCGTCGAGCCGGTACACCTCGAGGGTCCCCAGTAGCGGATCGACGAGCCAGAGATGGGCCACGCCCTCGCGGGCGTAGCAGCGCATCTTGCGACTCCGGTCGATCCGCCCCGTCGACGGGGAGACGACCTCGCACACCCAATCGGGCGCCAGCGTGAGGAAGGGTACGTCCGTGAGCACCGGCAGCCGTTCCCGCCGCCATCCGGCCCAATCGGGAACGAGCACGTCGTCCCCGAAGTGCAGCTCGGGCTCGAGGAGGACCCACCAGCCGCCGGGCGCAGCCGGGGTGCCGGGGGGGCCATGAAAGCGATCGATCAGAGCACCGCCGATCACCGACGCGGCGTTCGTGTGCGGAATCGCGGGACGGGGGCTGACGATCAACTCGCCGTCGTTGATCTCCGCCACCTTCGTATCCGGAACCTGCATCAGGTCCTCGTAGGTGGCGCGGCGTTTCGGAACCGACACGACCGCGAGCATAGCACCATCCCGTCGTGCCGGAGCAACCGGCGTGCCCGAGCTGGGTCACGAACGCACGGCTTCGTCGGGTGCCGGGCGCAACGACGAGCAACGCGACGTTTCGGAACGTTGCTCGAGCCGTGAGTCATCGTTCCACGCAGCGGGTGTGCTCCAGCGCCCAGT
>CAZMPE010000156.1:0-1756 GCA_964567955.1 uncultured Phycisphaeraceae bacterium
GATCGCCCACACGAACAGCGGCATGTCGAACCAACCCATGCCCGGGCAGCGCAGTTTGTGCACCGTCGTCACGAAGTTGATCCCCGTGAAGATCGAACTGAACCCGAGGATGAAGACACCCAGCACCATCCAGACGAGCCGCCAATACTCGTTGCTCGTCGTCGTGCTGTACGGCGTGTAGAACGTCCACCCCGTGTCCACCCCGCCGAGGATGATCGCCGCCACCGCGAAGAGCGACCCGACGACGTAGAGGTACCAGCTCAGCAGGTTGAGCTTGGGAAAGGCGACGTCCTTCGCACCGATCATGATCGGGAGCAGGAAGTTCCCGAACGCCGCGGGCACGCTGGGGATGATGAACATGAAGACCATGATCGCGCCGTGCAGCGTGAAGAGCCGGTTGTAGACGGCGTTGCCCTCGCCCGTCGACGTGGCCGCGGCGGGCCCGAAGAACTGCCCGGTCACGATGTTGTCGGCGCCGGTGCGGACGGGCTCGAGCAGCTCGATGCGGACGGCCAGCGCCGCCATGCCGCCCAGGAAGAACATGAACATGATCGCGAAGAGGTACATCACGCCCAGCTTCTTGTGGTCGATCGTGGTTGACCACGACCAGACTGTCGCCCAGAAGCCGCCCTGCGGCGTGAGGTAGCTTCCCTCATCGTGGCCGTGGCCGTGCCCGCCGGCGTGTGTTCGATCGATTGTCGTCATGGCCATACGCCTCCGTGTCCACCTGTTCCGCGCGTCAGTTGCCCCCGCCCGCCGGAGCGGCGCCCTCGCCGGGCACGCCGCCCTCCGCCGCCGGCGGGTTCGCGCCGATGCTCTTCATGTACGCGATCATCGCGCTGATCTCGTCCTCGGTCAGCAGCCCGTTGAAGGACTGCATCTGGTCCTTGTACCCCTCGACGAGCTTCGCCCTGGGGTAGAGGATCGACTCGCGCACGTAGTTCTCATCCACCAGGACGGGCGGGCCGCCCTGGATGTCTTCCATCTTTCCGAACATGCCCAGCCAGGTCGGGCCCGTGCCCTTGGTGCCGTCGTTCGTGTGACAGCTCGAGCACTTGTTCTGCCAGAGGATCTTGCCCCACTTCTCGGGCGACTCGGGGCGGCCCCACTTGGCGATCGTCTGCTCGTATTCCTCCATGGGGACGATCCGGATGATCGCGAGCATCTCCGAGTGATCGTCGCCGCAGTACTCGGCGCAGAAGACCCAGTGGTCGCCGAGCTGGTCCGGACGTGCCTTGAACCAGGAGACTGTGTAGCGGTTGGGCACGACGTCGAACTTCATCCGGAAGTCGGGCATCCAGAAGGCGTGGATGACGTCCTCGCTGATCATCCGCAGCTTCACCGCCTTGTTGACGGGAGCGACGATGACGGGAACCGGACGTGCCCCGGGGCTGTTGGTGCTGTCGGTCATCAGCTGACCGGTCGTCGCGCCGTTGGGATAGCCGATCTCCCACTGCCACTTGCGGCCCTTGACCGTCAGCTCGATCGCGTCGCCGGGGGCGACGAGCGCATCGCTGAAACCCCAGAAGCCCTCGAAGAACATCCAGACCAGGAAGATGGTCGGGACAATCGTCCAGGCCAGTTCGAGCGGCGTGTTGTGCGCGGCGCTGCGGGCGCCCAGGGCCCGGCCCTTGCGCCGGTACGCGATCATGAACCAGAGCATCAGGCCCATCAGGATCACAAAGGCGACCAGCGAGATCCAGAAAATGAGCATGTAGACCCAGTCGTACACGATCGCGGCGTCGGTGCCGGCCGT
>CAZMPE010000156.1:1766-6304 GCA_964567955.1 uncultured Phycisphaeraceae bacterium
TGGGTGATCATCATGTGCAGGTCCGTCTGGGACCGGTGCAGCCAGTCGTTGAACCCACCCTGGGCGAAGAGTTGAGACGGACGGATGGTCATGCGTGGTGCCCCGAAATGGCCGGCGCGGCACGCACCGGTCGCGACGCGACCGGGTTTCCGCGCTCGATGCCCTGTGCCTTGCGTTGAGCCCGGCGCTCGCGATATCGGAGGACGGCGATCAGCGTCCCCAGCGAGAACAGCGTGATGAGCGCCCCCGCCTGCATGACCCGGAAGGCGGCGAGCGTGTGCCGCCCGGTCTTCGGGTCGTAGTGGTAGCAGAACCAGAGGAGCCGGTCGCCGATGCTCTGCGCGATCGCGCCGTTGGAGGCCCCCAGGAGCGAGAGCTTCATGTCCCGCTCCACGTAATCGAAGCCGTAGATGTACCGCGAGACCTCGCCCGTCGGCGTCAGGAACGTCAGCGCCACCGGGTGCGAGTACTCGCCCGATTCATCGATGTACCGGTACTCAAAGCCGATCGCGTCGGCGAGCGGGCGCATCTGCATCGGATCGGACGTGTGGAACGTCCACCCCGCCCGTACCTCAGCGGAGGCCGAGCGGTTGTAGCCGGAGAGGTAGGCCATGCGGTTGTTCGCGGCCATCTCGGTCGTGTTGCGCGGGTCGAAGCTGATGACAACGACGTTGAAGTCCTCGCCGACCGTGTAGTCGAGCTTGTTCAGCGCCTGCTGCAGCCGCTCGAGGATGAGCGGGCAGACCAGCGGGCAGTCGTAATAGCCCAGGACCAGGATGACCGGCTTGCCCTGGTTGAAATACTCGCCGAGCCTGACCTTCCGGCCTTCGGAATCCGTGAAGACCGTGTCGAGCGGGACCCGCTCGCCCAGGCGCTCCGTGACCTCGAGGTCGCGGATCTCCGCCGGCGGCTCCTTGAGCAGGACCTGGCCGGCCGCCGCGGGTGCGAGCAGCCACGCCAGCGCCGGCAGCGCGAAGCGGATGAGGAGTTGGCCCGTTCGTCCGATCATGGATTGGGAGAGCCGTAGCGCGCGACCACCCGTTCGGTCGCCATCTCCACCGGGATCACAACCTTGCCCGCCTCGGCGTCGGCCCAGCCGAAGCCCTGCTGCGCGGCCTTGGCCGCGTCGCGGTACTCGCGGTATCCCTCGCCGAGCGACGTCACTTCAATCTTGCGCTCGCGCTCCTGCACCAGGTAGCGCTGGAAGTACAGCGTGGTCACCAGGATCGTTCCCGCCACGAACGCGACGACCGAGACGAAGACGATCGCGAGCGCGGCGTTGTTGACGCGCGCGGCGTGTTCTTCCTGCGGCTGGCCCTCGTCCGGCGTGTGCCGGTGCCACTGGTCGGGATGCTCGTGGGTGTCGGGCGTGTACTGTTTCTTGTGGGACATGGCCTTTACTCGTGTCTTCGGCGGAGGCGGCCCCGCCGATGCGTCGGCGTCAGATGTAGTTCCGGTGGTGCAGGGCCTCGGGCAGGCGCGGGTCCTTCAGCGGGACCAGCGGGCCCGAGTAAATCTTGCGGACCAGCAGACCCAGGAACAGGGCGAGAACCCCGACCAGGCCCGCGGCGTCGAGCCACAGGCGGTCGGCGTGAACCTTGTCGGCGTGCTCCACGCCGGCGTAGACCATGGGGCGAACGATCCAGAAGATGTCCGCCGCCTCCATCAGGACCGCCCAGCCGGCCATGATGCTCAGCAGGACGTAGCTGCGGCGGACGGCCCGCCACAGCAGGATGAAGAACGGCACGACGAAGTGCCCGAGGACCAGGAACATGCTCAGGTGCTCCCACCCGCCGCTCTTGCGCGCGAGGTAGAAGCTGGTCTCTTCCGGGATATTGCTGTACCAGATCAGGAAATACTGGCTGAACCCGATGTACGCCCAGAAGACGGTGAAGGCGAACATCAGTTTCGCGAGATCATGGATGTGCTCGTCCGTCACCACGCCGTTGAGCTTGCCCGACCGGCGCAGCAGCGAGAGGATGATCACGACCAGCGGCACCGACGAGAACGCCGCGCCCGCGAAGTAGTAGACGCCCCACATCGTGCTGAAGAACCGGTAGTCCACGCCCATCAACCAGTCGAACGCGGCGAACGCGGTCGTGAGGGCGAAGATCAGGATCCCCCACGCGCTGTTGAACCGCGCCTTGTTCGAGAGCCACTTGTCGCCGGTCAGGTCCTGCTCGCGGCTGAAGCCCCAGAGCTTCCGGGCGAGGAAGAACCAGATCATGACGTAGAACACCGCCCGCAGCACGAAGAACACCGGGTTGAGGTAGGCCTTCTTCCCCGTGAAGAGGTAATCGTCGCCCGCGATCGAACTGTTGAGCCACGTGAAGAGCTGCCCCTTCGTCAGCCCGATCTCCAGCAGGATGAGCGCGAGGACGAAGATGGCCGGAAGCCAGACCATGCTCATGACGTTCTCAAACTGCCGGCGGATGGTGACCGCCCAGCCCGCCTGCGTCAGGTGGAACACCAGGACGTAGAACATCGAGCCCAGGCACAGGGCCAGCACCGTCATCACGCCGACATGGAACGCCGAGAGGGCGTGCTTCACGCCGTCCGTCATCATGAAACCGGCCGCCAGCGTGACCGCCAAGCCTGCCAGCCCCAGAACAATCAGCGCGCCGGAGAGGACGTTCCCCCCGCCCGACAGCGTCACGTTCCCGGCCGACATCGCGCCGTGACCGTTGCCGCCCTCGTGACGGCCCGCCGCGCCCGCTTGCGCTGTTACGTGGCTCACTTCGCACCTCCAGCCGGCGGGGCCGGTTGCTTCGCCGCTTCGGCCGCGGCGGCTTCCTCGGCCAGGCGCCGCGCCTCGGCGATCAACCGTTCACGCTCCCGGTCCAGGGTCGGACGCTGGTCCGCGGGGATGTCCGCGAGCGAGCCGGAGTGCGACTCTTGCAGGACGCGGATGTAGGCGACGACCGCCCAGGTGTCGCGCTCGTTCAGGGCGTGGGCGTACGACGGCATCTTGAGCTTCTTGATCTTGTCGAAGCGGATCTCGGGCGGGTCGCCCGGCATCGCAAAGCCGTCGGGCCCCGGCACGCCGTGGCGCGCCGTATAGAAGAAGAATCCGTCGCGCCCCTTGCCGTCGGGCTCGTTCGGATCGACGTACTTGGGATCGTGGAAGCTCGGGACCACGCCCGTCCAGCGCACGCCGACCATCCCCTTGCCGTCGCCCGAATAGCCGTGGCAGACGGCGCAGTAGATCCCGAACCGCTCCTCGCCGCGGAGGATCAACTCCCGATCGACGGTGAGCGGGATGCGCTCGATGTAGTTCGGCGTGCCGTCATCCCGGACACCCGACGTCCCGAAATAGAACCCCTCGTCCGCCTTGATCAGGTCGGCCCGCTGCTCCATGAAGTCGGCGGCCCAGCTCTCGTCGCTGACGAAGTCGACCCGCCCGAACGGAACGGTCCCCTCGACCGTCGGCCGCATCGTGCGCCCGTCGGCGAAGAACTCGCTGCCCGTCTGCGGCTTCCACTTCGGCGCGTCGTCCAGATCGGGGAAGAACTGGTGCGGCCGCTTCCCGGACCGGTCGCCGCGGCAGCCCGTCAGGAGCGCGCCGGCCGCCAGGGCGATCAGCGTCGCGCGGACGAGCGGGGATGGTGTGCGTGTGGTCATGTCAGTCCTCGACGAGCTCGACGCCGTGCCCGCCCGCGTCTTTGAGCAGCGCTGCGGTTCGGGCCGGATCGAACTTCGAATCCGCCGCCTCGACGCAGATGAAGAACCGGTCCTGGCTGGACCGCAGGAATCTCTCGACCTTCAGGAGCGGGTGGTGGAAGCGCGGCAGGCCGTTGAGCGCCATCATGCCGATGAGCGCGGCGAAGGCGGACGACAGCACGCCCAGCTCGAAGATGATCGGGACGAGGGGCTCCCACGCGGCGTAGGGCTTGCCCTGCACCGTGAGCGGGTAGTCCAGGTTCATCCACCACTGCATGAGCCACGCGAGGCCGGCGAAGGTGAAAGCGACCGCCGCGACGATGACGGGCAGGATCGTCCGCTTCGAGCCCATCGCGTCCTCGATCCCATGGATCGGGAAGGGGGCGTAGACGTCCCAGCACGAGTAGCCGGCGTCGCGGATCTTCTCCGCGGCGTGGTAGACCGCGCCGGGCGTCTCGAACTCGGCGAGCACGCCGTGGACGGCCGCGCCGCTCTCGGTCACGAAGCGCGGCGGCGGGCTCCCGATCATCGGGAAGTAGTGGTGCACGCCGGCGCGCCGCAGCGAATCGAAGAGCCACTTCATTTCAGTGCCCTCCCTTTGCGTCGTGGTGGTGCGGGTCCGCGGCCGGCATGACGGCCTTGAGCTCGGCCATGGCGAAGACGGGCAGGACCCTCATGAACAGGAGGAAGAGCGTGACGAAGATGCCGAGGCTGCCGACGAAGATGCCGATGTCGACGGGCGTCGGGTGGAACATGCCGAACTCGCCGGGCAGGAAGGCCCGGTGCAGGCTCGTCACGATGATGACGAACCGCTCGAACCACATGCCGATCGTGACCAGCATGGCGATGATGAAGATGACCAGCGGGCTCTGGCGGCA
>CAZMPE010000157.1:0-2377 GCA_964567955.1 uncultured Phycisphaeraceae bacterium
CTCCTTGAGGGCCGCGTTGGGGGGGCGTACGCCCGTGATCTTCGCCGAGCGTGCTCGCACCTCGGCGACGATCGCGTCGATCGCCGCGGCCACCGCCGGGCTCGCGTGCAGGTCCTGCCCCACCGTCGTCGCCCTGGTCGTTCCCTCGTGCTTGGTCATCGTCGCCGTTCCGGCCATGCCGTACCCCTCCTGCCCCTTCGTGTCCCGGCGGTCCAATCCGCCGGGGATCGTGTTACGCCTTCAACGCACCTTCGTTCAGCCGCGCGATCAGCACCGCGAGCAGCTGGCATCGTTCGACGAGGCTTGCCAGTTCGATCCACTCCGTCGGCGTGTGCAACCCTCCGCCGCGCACGCCCATGGTGTCGATCGTCGGCAGCCCCGCGTCCTGCATGATATTGCCGTCGCACACGCCGCCCGTCCTCCCGAACGGAAGCCGTTGACCCAGGTCCTCCGCCGCCCCCTTGGCGAGTTCGGCCAGCCGCTTCGTTTCCGGTGTGAGCGGCTTGGCGGGGCGGGTGAAACTCAGCTTGACGGTGACACCCGGGAGGGCCTCCTCGGGCGTGGCCAAGGCGGAGAGTTTCGACGCCAGATCATCGGCTGTTTTCTGGTTTGGGAATCGGACGTTTCCCCATGCCCGGGCGAGGTCGGGGACGACGTTCGAGGCGACTCCCCCCAAGAGCGGCCCGACGTTGGCGATGACGTCCCTTGAGGGATCGGGGAGTTCGGCGACGCGGACGAGGCACGAGGCGAGGGCGGTGACCGCGGAGACACCCTTCTCGAAGTCGCGGCCGACGTGGGCGGCGCGTCCGCGGGTCTCGATCATGAAGTGCCCGCTGCCGAGGCGCTCGACGGCGAGTTCGCCGCCGGGCATGGCGGGCTCGACGGCGAGGCCGATGTCGTGCCGTGTCGATTCGGCGCGGATGGCCGCTTCGGAGTGGTAGCTGCCGGTCTCCTCGTCGCTGTTGAGGAGGACGCTCCAGGAGGCGCGGATGCCGGCCTCCTCGAGGGCCTCGAGGGCGGCGACGGTGATCACCAGCCCGCCCTTCATGTCGACACATCCCGGGCCACGGGCGATCTTGCCGTCGGGCGCGATCGAGAGTTCGCGGAAGGGTCCGGCGGGGTCGTGGACCGTGTCCATGTGTCCGGCGATGAGGACCTTCGGGGCTGCCGAATCGAGAAGGCGCCGGCTGACGGCGGTCGGCGGCACGTAGGGGTTGCCGTCCGTACCGAAGAGCCAGCCCGGTTCGGGGTCTCCGGGGACGAGTTCCGTCTTTGCGCCGAGCCTTTCGAGGCGCTCCGTGAGGCGGGAGCGTGTCTCATCGAGGGCCGCGCGGTTCTTCGCGCCGGTCGGCAGACCGACGTGCAGCCTGAGGTCCTCGAGCAGCGCATCGCGCCGCGACTCGATCAGGCCGCAGAGTTTCCGCTCCGACGCCGTTGCTCCCATGGTCGTGGAGCATAGGTCCGGGGCGCGGCGCGGGTGCTACTCGGGCCACTCGCCTTCGAACACATCGGCGGCGGGGCCGGTCATGAAGACGTGATTGCTCGACTCATCCCACCGGATGCCCAACTCGCCGCCGGGAAGATGGAGGCGCACCGTCCGCTCGAACCGACCGGTCCGGACACCGGCGACGCAGACGGCGCAGGCTCCGGTGCCGCAGGCGAGAGTCGCGCCGGCGCCGCGCTCCCACGTGCGCATGGTCGCGTCGGTCCGCGAGTTCAGTTGGACGAAGTGTGCATTGATCCGGCGCGGGAAAGCGGCGTGGTGTTCGATCTTCGGACCGACGCGGGGCAGGTCGAGCCCGGCGAGCCCCTCCGCCCGGACCCGCGGGTTGTCGTCATCGAAGACGACAGCGTGCGGATTCCCCATCGAGACGAACGACGCGATCCACGCGTCGGTCGCGGCATCGCTCGATGTCAACCGGTAGCGGTGATCGGCGCCGGTCCGCTCGAGGCTCGTCTCATCCACCGGGATGCCCGGCAGATCGAGGATCGGTTCGCCCATGTCGACCGTGGCGCTTGCGACGCGGCCGTCCGCCAGCTCGAGTTCGATGGAGAGGATGCCGCGCCCGGTCTCCACCCGCAACGGCCGTCGGTGCGCGCCGAGGCGATCGTGGGCGAACTTCGCGACGCAGCGCACGCCGTTGCCGCACATCTCGGACTCCGATCCATCGGCGTTGAACATGCGCATGCGCACGTCGGCGCCGCGGCGCGAGGGGCAGACGAGGATCAGACCGTCGCTTCCAACGCCCGTGTGCCGGTCGCTGATCCGGCGCGCCAGCTCCGGCAGGTCGGTGCGTCGCTCGAGCGATGGCGTGGAGACAGCGTCGAGGTAGACGTAGTCGTTTCCGATCCCGTGCATCTTGACGAACCGCATCAA
>CAZMPE010000157.1:2387-3524 GCA_964567955.1 uncultured Phycisphaeraceae bacterium
GCCGAGCAGGACCAGGCCCGAGACGATCTTGACCGCCGCGGCGGTCCTGTCAACCGCGAGGCTGTCCGCGGGACGGCCGATCAGGGCGCGCAGGCGGCCCTGGCGCGAGCGGATCGACCCGTGGCGCCAGGAGAATCGCTCGGCGGGGATGTGGTTGAGGTCCGCGACCGCCTGCAGGGCCCCGGTCATGGCGTCGACGCTCTCGGGTGTGATCGTTGACATCGGGCCCCCGTCGCGATGGCCGCTGAGGTGCTTGACCGCGAAGGCGTCGGCCTGCCATTCGAACCGTCGGCTGGCGAAGCCGAAGGCGAGGAGCGCGATACCGAGCGACAGGCCTGTGAGCGTCGGCGTGATCCAGGCCTCGGGTGAGCCCGGGCCCAGGACCCTCCGGAGACCGAGTTCCGCCGCCAGGGCGCTGGCGAGGATCGCTCCGATCACGGAGACCGCGAGCCAGATCATGTGGCGTCGCCGGACATGCCCGATTTCGTGGGCCATGACCGCTTCGACCTGGCGGGTCGTGAGCGACTCCAGCAGTGCGTCGGTCAGGAGGATGTAGCGAGCGGGGGCGATGATCCCCATGACGGCCCCGTTGAGCATCGTCCCGCCGGTGCGCCAGACGAGCAGGTCGCGCACCTTGACCCGGTGGGCTCGGCACATCTCCGCGAGCGAATCGCGCAGGGTGCCCGAGGCCAGGCGGACGGTGTCCCAGATATGGCGGAGGAGGAGCGGGGCGACGATGAAGACGAGGACGACACCGGCAAACTGGACCGCGGGCAGGATCAGCCCGCGCAGCCGGAACCACGATTCGCGGTCCATCCCCCACGGCGGGCTGCGCGGCGGCCACTGCAGCCGGTGCGCGAGCCGCTCCACTCCCTCGTGCCAGGCGAGGATCAGCAGGACCGGAACCAGGATCAGGGCCAGTTGGTGGCGTCCCGCGGTGAGCACGAACGCGGCGCGGCTCACGGGAGGCTGGACCGCCCGCCCCTCGTCGAGCATGCGGATCATCATCGCCTCGCGGACGCGTCGGTCGACCGGGTAGATGGACCACCACCCCAGGAGCAGGAAGGCGACGACGGCCAGCACGGTGATGAGTTCATCGATGAGGACGATGTTGCCCGTCACACCTCGGACGGCGTC
>CAZMPE010000157.1:3534-6053 GCA_964567955.1 uncultured Phycisphaeraceae bacterium
GCCAAGCCCGAGGACGCCCACCGCGTGGATCACCGCGGCCACGACACGTGAGGCGAGCAGGACGCGATCGCTGCGGAAGACGGCGGTGATGCGGCCCCTGCGGTCGAGGATGCGTCCTTGGCGCATGATCAGGAGATGGGAAACCAGCCACACGAGCGCCATCGACCCGAGGACCGCGCCGACCGATCCCCGGGGCGTCAGGAGACCATTGAGCGCGAGCGGGCCCATGTCGTCCCGGACCAGGATGACGACCAGGGCCGAGATGAGCAGTGCGTGGACCATCCGTGCTGCGGACGCAGAGCCCGGTCAGGGCCTGGTGACTTCGCCGAGATCGATGACCGTGCCGTCCGGCTGGTACAGGTCGGCGTTGAGCCGTCCGTCGCCGACGCTGGTGAAGACGACGCAGGTGCGCCCGGTGCGTGCCGCGTAGAGAAGATCCGCGTCGGCGGGCCCGGCGTAGGCCGCGTTGCGCGGTTCCTGCACGTGGAAGTGATAATGGGCGAGTGCACGATCGCCCTGGGCCATCATGTCCGACGAGGCGACGAACTCGCGGTCGCCGCGCCGGGTTCCCGGGCGTGGCGGGAAGAGGGCGGCCCGTAGGGCTCCGCCGGCGAGGGCGTCGATGAGACCGCCGTACTCGGCGGATTTGTCCTCGCGGTCCATTCCCGCCTGGACGAAGAGGGATTCCACGACGGCGGGTTCGCGGAGCGCCTCGTCGATGACGAGGATGGCGAGGACATCCGCCCAATCGAGCTTGCCCTCGCTGGATTCGAGGCGCTCGTGCGGGCGATCCACGTTCGGGCCCTCTCGCGCCGTTCGGAAGTGGTGGTTACGGCCGGAGAGACGGGCGCGGAGTTCGTCGAGCAGTTCCGTCCTCGTCGCCGAGGTCCATTGGGGACGGTGCTCGGCCGCCCAGCGGATCGGCTCGATGTGGCGCAGCTCGAGCCGATGACTCTGTTCCTCTTTCAGGCCCGCGACGACGCGCGTCGAAGCCGACCACCAGGCGGTGTTGGCCTGATTCGCCGGATCGAGGAGCGAGGAGAGCCACTTGAGCTCTTCGCCCGCGCGGGGGACGGTGCGCAGGTCTCGGAACGTCGTGCGCAGGTCCGCGATCGTCCGATCGCCGTCGCGCGTCGGCGCCGCGTCGCTGACGATCGAGGCGCGGATTTCGCCGGTCGGGTCCAGGCGGGCGAGCAGGTCCCAGCAGTCGGCGCGCACGCGATCGACGGACGAGATGCCGTAGACGCCCTCTTCCGGCGGAGGATTCAGGAACACCTCGACGATGGCGTCGGCGACGGATTGGCCCGGGCGGAGCGCGGCGATCGCCGCGTACTCGGGCCTCTTGCTATCCGGTGTCAGCTGGTCGAAGCGCGACAGGCTGCGGACCAGCGCCGGAATCATGTCCTCCCACCCTCGCCGGGCCGCCGCGTCGCTGAGCACGGCGATGACCGCCATCTCCTTTTCGCGCGGCAGCATGAGGCGTGCCATGTTTCGCGCATCGGCGGCGCCGGCCGGGTCGGCGTCGTCCAGCAGGACGCGCATGGCGTGCACGCGGAGGCGCACGGGCCAGTTCGGCGACCACACGAGCGATTTGAGCGCTTCGCGCGCCGCGATCCGGTCGGCCTTGTCCTCGCGGACGAGCGTCCACAGTTCGTCGATGGCCTGGGCACGCCGTGCCTCGGAGAGGCGCGGGTTGCGGACGTTCTGGATCGGGTTGTCGGAGACGCCGCTGGGCCGACCGCCGCCTGAGCACGCGCCGAACAGGCAGGCCGCCGCGAGCAGGCCCAGCACGGACCGGGCCGTTCCCGTCGACTTCATGTGTGGGTTGATCATCGGTTGCAAGTGTAGAGCACGGTGTCTTGTCCTTCAGCGGGGCCGGGCTCCGCTCCGGGCGGAACCGGAGCACTATGATGTCGGCATGGAAGAGGCGGCCCCGGCTTCGGTCTCGGCGACGTCCTCGCTCACCGAGCGGGTTGCCAAGGTGATCAACCTGATCCGGCCGGCGGTCCAGTCTGATGGCGGGGACCTCGAGCTGGTCGAAGTGACGCCGGCCGGCGTCGTTCGGATCCGGCTTCACGGGGCGTGTGTCGGGTGCCCGTCGAGCGCCATGACGCTGCAAGTGGGCATCGAACGCAATCTCAAGGCTCATGTCCCGGGAATCAAGGCGGTCGAGGCTGTCGCCTGACGAGCCAACGGCGGGCCTCTCCCTAGTGCCCACCGAACCCCGAGGGCCGAGAATCCGCTTCCATTCGGAATCTCCGCGTGGTAAATTGCCCCCCGGTGGTGCGGCACGGAGTGCCTCATTGGACGGGAGGTCCGGCGATGCTGGTTATTACAAGGCGCGAGGGTGAAGAGGTCGTGATCGGCGATCCGCGCAATCCGATCGGTGTGGTGAGGATCGCTTCGATCAAGGGCGATCGGGTGCGAGTCGCGTTTGACTTCCCTCGGGAGATCGACGTGCACCGGCGCGAGGTGGCGGAGCAGATCCTGAGCGGGGCGCGCGAGCCCGTCGGCGCGGC
>CAZMPE010000157.1:6063-6295 GCA_964567955.1 uncultured Phycisphaeraceae bacterium
CTCCCTCCGCGGGCAGCCCGCTGACCGGAAAGTAAGCCCGCCCTGTAGATCAGACTGAGTCGGCGCCCGGCGTTGCGGCGCGGGTTACTCCGCCTTGCCGCCGCTGAGGTCGTAGATCCATCCCTCGATCGCGCGCGGGAAGTTCAGCACTTCGCCCGGGGCGAAGAAGAGCTTCAGTTCCCGCTCCGCGGCCTCGGGGGGAACCCCGGCAACCCCACCATCCGGCCGATCG
>CAZMPE010000158.1:0-6254 GCA_964567955.1 uncultured Phycisphaeraceae bacterium
GGCCGACCCGACGCCGCGGGAATCCAGCAAGCGCCCGCGCAGCTCGACCACCCCGTCACGCGGCTGATGCGTCCACACCACCAGCACGCCCCCGTCCGGCGTCGGCGCCACGCACGGCGTGTGCTGATTACCCTCCCGCTCGGTATTCACGCCGATCTCGTCCGTCGTCGGACGCAACTCGCCATCGAATCGACGCGCCACGATCGACCCCGCGTCCCCGTCCTGCCCGATCGATGTCCACGCGATCCAGACCCCGCCCCCCGCGCACGCCCCCACGGACGGCGCGACCTGCATGCCCGCCGTCTGCGCGTTGACCTGAACTTCGTGACCGATCGCCGCGCCCCCCGCGCTGATGCGCCGCGCGTACACGCCGTAGGTCCCCGCCTGCTGACGCCGGCTGTCCCACGCCGCGACGAACCCGCCGCCGGGCACCGCGTCGAGGCACACGCTGTCCTGCTCGCTCGCGGTAAAGACGTTGGCTCGCGCGTCAACCGCCACGCGCCCCGACGCCGGCGGACCCGAACCCGGCGAACCCGTCGCATGAAAGATCGAAAGGCCCACAAGGACAAGCGTCGCGGCGGACGACAACGAAAGGATGGCGCGCATGAAGGTCGCTTCCACAACCGGCGGGTGAACGCCGGCGACGAATGTGCCGCCAACCGTGGCGGCCGGTGCGACTCTCTTCGAGCTCCCTTCGGCCGGTTGCTTATCGGCGAGGAACGCCCGCGCCGATACCCCGCCGGCCTCGGGTTTTTCGGCCCGCCCGGACCCGCGACGCGCCGCCCCGAGACCTCGCCGGCCAAACGACGCCCCAGCTGTGTTATCAACGACCCGCCGAACACCGCCAATAACCCGACAGTGCAACCCGCCCCCGCCGCAGGATCGAAACCCGACGCGTCCACCCGCGGCCTTTCGCCGGCCGCCGCACTCGCCCTCTCAGCCCGCCCTTTGGGACGCCAAAAAAACCCCCTTGCGTAGGGTGGTGGGGACGACTAGTCTGGATGATGTTCCGGGCCTCCTTCATGGAGGCCCCAATGCTGAAGGGGTCCCCGGGGTCTCGCGGTGCATCCGGGGTTGAATCGGTTGCCATCCAAGCACCGCGGGTCATCGCAAAGCGGAGAGAAACATCATGATCAGGAATCTCGCGGTAACGCTATTCAGCGTTCTGGGGCTCGCCGGCGCGGCCTCGGCCCAGCTCAACGGCACGACCATCAACATCACGCAGTCCTTTACCGGCCCCTTCGCCACAACCACCTTGGGCCCCCACACCTACGCCGGGCCGCCGACGATCTACCCGGACCCCGGATTCCCAACGTTCACGTGGACGGCTTCCAGCCCCGCCGCACCGCCGCCCGCCGGCTTCCAGAACTCCGTCTTCTGCGACTACACGCAGTTTGCTCTCCCCGACTTCATGAATGAGACCACCACCATCACCCTCGACTCCATCGCCGTCCCCGTCACCGCCAACAGCGCCAGGATCATCAACTCCAACGGCACGCAGATCGGCACGGGCACCAGCGGCGGCGCCATGATCAACTTCACCATCCAGGTCAACGACATCCTCGCCGGCCCCACGCCGACGATGACCGTCGCCTGGAACGGCGGCGCCTCCTGCTACCCGGACTGCAACAGCGACATGATCCTCAACCTCGCGGACTTCGGCTGCTTCCAGACCAAGTTCGCGCTCCAGGACCCCTACGCCGACTGCAACGGCGACACATTCTTCAATCTCGCCGACTTCGGTTGCTTCCAGACGAAGTTCGCCCTCGGCTGCCCGTAAACCGGCCGACACGATGAGACGACTCCCCGCCCCGGTCCACGCGACCGGGGCTTTTTCTGCGCGCTGGCGGAACCCGCCGGCCCCCTGTACGCTCAACCCCGCATGGTCCGTCTGTACAAGCTCCGCAAGTCCTTCGGCGAGATCGTCGCCGTCAACGACCTCTCCCTCGAGATCAAGAAGGGCGAGCTCTTCGGTCTCCTCGGCCCCAACGGCGCGGGCAAGACCACCACCATCAGCATGGCCGTCGGCCTCCTCACGCCCGACTCAGGCGAGATCGATATCGACGGCGCCGGCCCGCCGCACCGCGACGAAGTCCGCCGCCGCCTCGGCGTCGCCACCCAGGCACTCGCACTCTACGACGAACTCTCCGCACGCGAAAACCTCGACTTCTTCGGCCGCCTCTACGGCCTCGCCGGCGCCGCCCTCAAGGCCCGCACCGCCGAGCTCCTCGATCTCGTCGGCCTCGCCGACCGCGCCCGCTCCCGCGTCGCAGGCTTCTCCGGCGGCATGAAGCGACGCCTCAACCTCGCCGTCGCCATGATCCACGACCCCGCCGTCCTCCTTCTCGACGAGCCCACCGCCGGCGTCGACCCGCAGTCCCGCAACGCCATCCTCGAACTCGTGCAGGACCTCAGCCGCCGCGGCCGCACCATCATCTACACCACCCATTACATGGAAGAGGCCCAGCGCCTCTGCGAACGCGTCGCCATCATCGACCGCGGCCGCATCCTCGCCCTCGGCACCGTGGGCGAGCTCATCCGCGATCACGGCGGGCACAGCGTCGTCCGCGTCGAACGGCCCGAGGGCGAACGACGCATCGAAACGGGCGACCCCCTCGCCGAACTCGCCGGCGTCCTCGCCGACCGATCGGCCACCGCCGTCCACATCGACCGCCCCGACCTCGAATCCGTCTTCCTCACCCTCACCGGCCGGAGCCTCCGCGACTGATGAGACCCATCCTCGCCATCGCGCTCAAGGACATCCGCCTCCTCCTCAGGGACAAGGCCGGGCTCTTCTTCACGCTCGTCCTCCCGCTCCTCTTCGCCGTCTTCTTCGGCGTCATCTCCTCAGGCTTCGGCGGCTCCGCCCAGGGCATGAAGATCGTCGTCATCGACGAGGACCGGACCGAAGCCTCCAAAGCCTTCGTCACCAGTCTCGCAACAGGCCCGGAGTTCGACGTCATCACCAGCGCCCCGGACCGTGCCGCGGCGGAGGACCTCGTCCGACGGGGCAAGGCCACCGCGTTCCTCTTCCTGCCGCCGGGTTTCGGCGAGGCCGGCAGGCGCCTCTTCTGGGGCGAACCCATGACCATGGAACTCGGCGTCGACCCCTCCCGCAAGGCCGAGGCGGGCATGATCGAGGGCCTGCTCACCGCGCGCGCCTACAGCCGCATGCAGGACCTCTTCACCAACCCCTCCGCCCTCAACGACCTCTCCAGCCGCGCTATCGACGCCGTCCGTGCCGACCCCGACGTCCCCCCTGCCCACCGACTCATTCTCGAGTCGTTCCTCTCCAGCCTCGGCAGCTTCGCCACCAACCTCTCCTCCATCTCCGGCGACCCCGCGACCGGCGGGTCCGCCCCCGGCTTCCAGCCCGTCCGCATCGAAAGAGCCGACATCGTCCGCGAACGCATGAACGCCTACGCCATCACCTTCCCGCAGGGCATCATCTGGGGCGTCATGGGCGCCGCCGCGGGCTTCGGCATCTCCTTCGTCATCGAGCGCACCCGCGGCACACTCGTCCGCCTCCGATCCTCGCCCATCCCCTCCTGGAAGATCCTCGCCGGCAAGGGCCTCGCCTGCTTCTTCACCATCGCCGCCGTCACGACGCTTCTCCTCATCATCGCGAGGCTCGTCTTCGATGTGCGCCCGGGCTCCATCCCCCTGCTCATCCTCGCCATCGTCTGTGTCGCCGTCGCCTTCGTCGGCATCATGATGCTCCTGGCCATGTTCAAGACCGAGGCCGGCGCCGGCGGCGGCGGATGGGCCATCCTCCTCGTGTGCGCCATGATCGGCGGCGGCATGATGCCCCTCGCCTTCATGCCCGGGTTCATGAAGTCCCTCAGCATCATCAGCCCCGTCCGCTGGTCCATCGAGGCCCTCGAAGGGGCCATCTGGCGCAGCTACACCCCCACGGAGATGGCCCTCCCCTGCGCCGTCCTCGTCGGTGTCGGAGTCCTTGGCTTCGCCATCGGCGCCCGCGGCTTCCGCTGGTCCGCCGAATAGAGGATCGCCCCCAACGGGCCAACAATCACGCATCCCGCCGGCCTTTCCGCCGGTAAGGACTCATGGCCCGTCAGAACGGAGGGAAGCATGAACCGATCCGCTTGGCTCCTCGCCGGCACGCTCTGCCTGCTCTCAGCCGGTGCGCCCGCCGCGCTCGCCCAGGACGCCGACGCCGTCCTCCGCTCCGCGCGCTCCGCCATCATGAGCGCCCGCAACATCACCTTTAGCGCCCGCTACGAGGGCACAGGCCTCCTCGCCTCCACGCCCGTCGCCACCGCCGAGGTCGTCACCGCACGCTCCTCCATGGGCTCCCCCGTCCAGGCCCGCCTCTCCGTCTTCGGAAAGTCCATCCCCACCGGCACACAAGAGAGCCAGCCCTTCCACATGGTCTTCGACGGCCTGAAGGTCAAGTACATCAACACCGAGGGCGCCGTCGTCTCCGTGGACCCCGGCGACGACCAGCAGGCCCTCCTCGCCCGCGAAGAACTCCGCCTGATCCCCTACGAGATGCTCATCGATCAGCCGCTCACGCTCCAGATCGACACGGGCAGGCTCACCACCATCGGCCGCGAAGACGTCGCCGGTGTCCCCTGCGATGTCGTGATGGTCGAGTACGTGCCGCGCTCGATCGCCGGCGCGCCCGCCCCCGGACGCGTCAAGGAACGCTGGGCCATCGCCCGCGACGACCACCTCCCGCGCCGCATCGAACGCCTCGCCACCGTCATCGACCCGCAGGGCGGCGAACCGCCGGAATCCGCCACCGTTCTCACGCTCGCCTCCGTCCGCACCAACGAACGCCTCGACGTCGGGACCTTCCGCATCACCTCCGTGTCCCCCGATAAACCCGCCAGACCCGACGGCCTCACGCCGCCTCCCCCGCTCCGCCCCCGAACCTCACTCCTCTCCGTCAACAGCTTCGCCCCGGACTGGATCCTCAAGGACGAGAAGGGCGCGAAGCACCAGCTCGCCCAGTACCGCGGCCGCGTCGTCGTCCTCGATTTCTGGGCCACCTGGTGCGGCCCCTGCAAGAAAGTCATGCCCGAGGTCCAGGCCCTCCACGACAAGTTCAAGGGACGCGACGTCGACGTCATCGGCATCGCCACCTTCGAACGAGGAGACCCCGCCGCGTACATGCGTGCCCAGAACTACACCTACGGCCTCTTCCTCAACGGCGACGACGTCGCCGCCGCCTACGGCGTCCGCGGCATCCCCACCATCTACGTCATCGGCGCCGACGGACGCGTCCTCTTCCGCACCACCGGCGTCGGCAGCAACGACATGGCCCGCATCGAAAAGATCATCGAGCAGCAGACCGGCCGACGGTAGCCACAGGAGTACCACGAGATGTCCAACCACCGCTTCACCGGCGTGTTCGCGGCGATCCTCATGGCCGCCCCCGCTCTCGCCGACGATCCCGACCCCTACGCCATCCTCGTCTCCGCCGACAAGGCCCTCAAGGCCGCCGGCTCGCTCTCCTTCGACGCCGCCGCCGAAGGGGTCGGCGCACTCGCCGCCAGGACGCCGCGCATCGACGCCGCCGTCGGCCTCGCACGCGACAACGGCCGCCTCGGCTGGAAATTCCTCGTCGACGGCCGAATCCGCCCCGCCAACACCGACGCCGACGCACCCTTCGCCGTCGCCTTCGACGGCGAAACCGTCCGCACGCTCCGCCCCGCAGAAAGCAAGCTCGTCGAGGCCGGCGAGAGCGACGCCGCGGACCTGCTCCGCGGCGGCGGCGTGCACGTCGTCGGCTGGGCCCTCCGCTGGGACGAACTCATCGGCCGCCCCTTCGCCGGCGACGAGCCGTACGGAATCGCCCGCTACGACGGCATGGTCGCCGTCAACACCGAGCCCTGCGACCTCATCCACGTCGACACCACCGAGAACCCCGACCCCAACCTCTACGGACTCTGGATCTACATCGCCCGCGCCGACTCCCTCCCCCGGCGCGTCGAACTCCACTATTACGACGACGAAACCGGCGACGGCTTCACCCGCCTCACGCTCTCCAACGTCCGCACCGGCGCCGCGCCCGGCAGCTTCGCCATCGCGACGCCCGACGGCTTCGAGATCGCGAAGTTCGAGCCCGCCGCCGCCGAGCGCCCGCGCGCCGCCGCACGCCCGCAGCCCGTCGCCGTCGGCGCGCCCGCGCCCGGCTTCATCCTCACCGACTCCGCCGGCGCGAAACACACGCTCGCCGATTACAAGGGCCGCGTCGTCGTCCTCGATTTCTGGGCCACCTGGTGCCC
>CAZMPE010000159.1:0-6249 GCA_964567955.1 uncultured Phycisphaeraceae bacterium
CCAGACCAAGTTCGCGATGGGCGGTTCTTACGCGGACTGCAACGGGGACGGGCTGTTCAACCTGGCCGACTTCGGGTGCTTCCAGACGAAGTTCGCGGTGGGGTGTCCGTGAACGAGGGGCCGCCGCAGCGCGAAGGGGCTCCTTGACAACAAGGATCTCGCGCCACCGCTGACTGTTCTCCGGCGATCGGCGCCCTTTCCGGGCTGGGAACATGTGGCGCCCGGCGAGTCGCTGGCAGCTTGAACGAAACGCGTGACTCGCCAAACCCAGTTGTTTGTTGCGCCATTGGGACATGCGGGGCGTTTGCTTGGCGCGATCCCCCTTGACCAGTACCGACCATGTGGTACACTTGCTGCAGGCGCCGATTCCGGCGCGCGCGACCGGGTGCAATGCACGATGTCGCGCAACGAGCATCGCCCTTACGGGCGATGCTGCCTCCGGAGCCGCCCGAGGCGGCAGCGAGGAAAATGATGTTGAGCGAGCATCCTGTTCGTTCGTGCGCGTGGGCCTGTGTCGGCGCGGCATCACTGCTCGCGTTTGGCGCCACAGCCCTTGCCCAAGGACCGTGCAACGAGCAATGGCTCTACGGACCCGACCATGGCCTACCGGGGCTCAGCGGTGGGGTCTCGGCGACCACGACTTGGGACCCCGACGGAGCGGGACCGCAACCGGAACTCCTGGTGGCCGGCGGCGAGTTCACCATCGCCGGGACCGTGCCCGCCAACTTCATCGCGGTCTGGAACGGCTCGGTCTGGCAGGCATTGGGCAGCGGCGTGAGCGGCTCCTACCCGCGCGTGTACGCCTTGACGGTGTACAACGGCGAACTGATCGCGGGGGGCTTCTTCACCAGTGCCGGGGGCGTGGGCGCGAACAACATCGCGCGCTGGAACGGCTCGGCCTGGCAGGCCTTGGGCGGCGGTATGGACTATGAGGTGCTGGCGCTGACGGTACACAACGGCGAACTGATCGCGGGGGGTTCCTTCACAAGCGCCGGGGGGGCCGCCGCCAATCGCATCGCGCGCTGGAACGGCTCGGCATGGCAGGCACTGGGCAGCGGCGTGGGCGGCTCCTACCCGCGCGTGTACGCCCTGACGGTATACAACGGGGAACTAATCGCCGGAGGCGACTTTACAAGCGCCGGGGGGAGCCCCGCCAATCGCATCGCGCGCTGGAACGGCTCGGCCTGGCAGGTGCTGGGGAGCGGCGTGGCCGGCTCCTACCCGCGCGTGTACGCCTTGACGGTGTACAGCGGGGAACTGATCGCGGGGGGCGAGTTCACCAGCACTGGCGGCGCGGGTGCGAAAAACATCGCGCGCTGGAACGGCTCGGCCTGGCAATCCCTTGGCGGCGGCCTCAGCGGCACCAACTCCACTGTGTACGCCTTGAAGGCGCACAACGGGGAACTGATCGCGGGCGGATACTTCACCAGCGCCGGTGGCGCGGGCGCAAGCAACATCGCGCGTTGGAACGGCTCGGCCTGGCAGGCACTGGGTGGCGGCATGAACAACCCCGTGTACGAACTGACGGAGTACAAGGGGCAACTGATCGCTGGTGGTTACTTCACCGGCGCCGGTGGCGCGGGCGCAAACAACATCGCCCGCTGGAACGGCTCGGCCTGGCAGGCACTGGGTGGCGGCATCAACAACTGGGTGGCCGCCACGATTGTGCATGATGGGGATTTGATCGTGGGTGGCTCCTTCACCAGCGCCGGGGGCGTTGGCGCCAACCGGATTGCCCGGTGGAACGGCTCAGCTTGGCAGCCCCTGGGGGCGGGCCTGGGCGGCGCTGCCACCGTCGGCGTGACCGCGCTGGCAGTGTACAAGGGGGAGGTGGTCGCGGCGGGCTCATTCACGACCGCCGGTGGATTCGGCGCGAATCACATTGCGCGTTGGAACGGCTCGGTCTGGCAGCCTCTGGGCAGCGGCACGAACTACTCCGTCAATGCCTTGGCGGAGTATAACGGTGAGCTCATCGCGGCGGGCTACATCAACACTGCAGGCGGTGTTCCGATCAACAACATCGCGCGTTGGAACGGCTCGGTCTGGCAACCTCTGGGCGGCGGCATCGACTGGGTCGTGATGGTACTGGCGGTGCACAACGGAGAGTTGATCGCCGGCGGCCACTTTGCCACGGCAGGGGGTGTCCGCGCGAACAACATCGCGCGCTGGAACGGCTCGGTCTGGCAGCCCCTGGGCGGGGGCGTGGCGGGGGGCACGGGCGGGGTTTTCGCCACGGTGACCGCCCTTGCGGTGCACAACGGGGAGTTGGTTGTGGGTGGCTGGTTCAACTCGGCCGGGGGCGTAAGAGCAGATTACATCGCGCGCTGGAACGGGTTGGGGTGGCGCGCAATGGGCGACGGGTTGAACAACGGAGTGTTTGCCCTCACCGAGTACAATGGCGACCTCATCGCAGGGGGCTACTTCACCAAGGCTGGAGGAGTCGAGGCGAATCGCATTGCGCGCTGGACCGGCTCGACGTGGCAGCCCCTGGGCACCGGTGTAACGGGCGAATACCCACAGAACGTCATTGCACTCGCCCAGTTCAGGAATGAACTGATCGTCGGCGGCGCCTTCACAAACGCCGGAGGACAGGTGTCGATGTACTGGGCGCGCTGGGGTTGCTCGGCCTGTTGTCCCGATTGCGATGGGAACGGCATTCTGAATCTGTCGGACTTCGGGTGCTTCCAGACCAAGTTCGCGATGGGCGGTTCTTACGCGGACTGCAACGGGGACGGGCTGCTGAACCTGGCCGATTTCGGGTGCTTCCAGACGAAGTTTGCGGTGGGGTGTCCGTAGGGAAAGCTCAAAGCGCAAAGCGCAAAGCTCAAATCAGGACTCAGTACCCCGCGCGCAGCACGACTCCTACTCCTCTGCTCCCCCCTTCACCGCCGCGGTGATGTCCTTCGCCCAGTTGGTCCAGGCGTGATCGCGCGGGGTGCGGGCCCGGCCGGCCTCGGCGATCGACAGGCGGCGCGATGCGCTCGGCCTGTTCGCGCCGGATGCGGGCGGTGGCTGCGTTGTTGGTGACGCTGAAGAGGGCGGGGCTGTTGATGGTGGGGCGCGGAAGTCCTGGCGCAGGCTGCCCGAGCGCACCCGGCGCGGGGCGTCGAGCCGGAACATGGCGTGCGGATGGCCGATGGTCTCGAAGAAGGGAACCCCCCGGCCGGAGGAAGAAGTGGACGTTCACCCGGCTCGGTTACGGGCTACTTCGCCGCCTCGCCGATGAGGCGCTCGAGGACGTTTGCGCCCTCGATCCGCCACTGCGGGACGAACCGCCCGTTCACGAAGATCATGGGGATTCCGGTGACGCCGAGTTGACTCGCGGCGGCGGCGTCTTGGGCGACGAGATCCGACGCGGCGTCCATGCCCGCGAGGAGCGCGCCGGGGTCGAGGCCCGCACCCCGTGCGGCGGCGCGGAGGCCGGCGTCGGAGCCGTCGCGGGCGGCCATCAGCAGGGCGTGCATTCTCCAGAACGCGGCGGCGCCGCCGAGGCGGCCCGCGGACTCGGCGGCGCGGGCGGCGCGGCAGGCACCGGGGTGGAGCGTGGTCTGGACCCACGGGTTGCAGGTCTGATCGACGGGGAAGTGACGGAACTCGTAGCGGACATCGGTGCGGGCGGCGACGGCGGCGCGGATCTGGGCGTCGGCTTCGGCGGTGAAGGGCTCGAGGTAGTCGCCCCAGAGCACGACCGAGACGCGCGCTCCCGGCGGCCCGAGAGGGCTGGAGGCGGCGCGGGCGGGGAGAGTGCGCAGGGGCTGGTCGCGCCAGTCGGCGACGGCCTTGTCGACGGCGCCCGCGGGGCGGTCGTTCTCCGGGCCGAGCGCGGGCGGGTTGGTGGCGGCGAGGGCCTCGACGGCGCGACGGACGGCGTCCGGGGCGTGCCAGCCCTTGAACTCGACGCCGTTGATGAAGATGAAGGGGGTTTGGCGCATGCCGAGGGTCATCGCCTCTTCGATGTCGGCCTGGACGCGCCGGAGCGTCTCTTCGCCGGTCATCGCGGCGACGAAGGCCTGCGCGTTGAAGCCGAGCGAGGCGACGGCGGCGTTGAGTTCGGCGTCGGTGAACGAGCCGCCCATGTCGAAGAGCCACTTGTGCAGCCGCCCGAAACCGGCGTTGCCGTCGAGGATGCCCGCGGCCTCTGCCGCGCGCGCCGCCCAGCAGGCGTTGGGGTGCATGTTGGTGGGCATGTGGCGGTTGCAGTCGGGGCAGAAGGGGAAGTGCTTGATCGACAGCGACATGTCGGAACGGCTGTTCATGAGCCGGCGCAGCTCGCCCTCGACGCGCTTGCAGTCCTGGCACTGGTAGTCGGTGAACATGACGATGCGGATCGGGGCCCGCTCCGGGCCGAAGCGGTAGCGGCCGGTGAAGGGAGCGCCCGCGACGGGGGCCGGGGTTTCTTTCAGGCGTTCGATCGTCCCGGCGAGGTCGCGCTCCCCCGCTGCCCGTGCCGCGCCGGCGGCGAAACCGTCGAGCACCCCGAGGACCGCGCTGACGCCGACGAAGGCCGCCGCCGCGCCGACAAGGCGGGCGCGGGTCGGTCGGGCGGGGGCGCCGGCGCGTTCGACGAGCGGCCAGAAGGCGAGATTGGCGGCGTGGACGCCCATGCAGTACCAGCAGATGGTCGAGTCGATCAGCATGACGGCGACGAAGAGGGCGGAGATCGCCGCGCCGATGCGGACGAGCCAGCGGGTGATGCGGTCGGGGGCGCGGCGCCCGGCGATCCACAGGACGATGATCGCGGCGAACCACGCCGCGCCGAGGTACGAGACGGGCCAGCCGATCCCCGGGACCCTTCCCCACGGGCCGTTGGCGACGGCCCAGCAGGAACTCTTGAGGCCGCAGCCGGGGAGGGCCATGCCTCCGAGGCGCTGGGCGCTGAGGAGCGCGGCGAGCGCGAACGCCGCGCCCGCGAGGGCCAGCCCGATCCCATATAGGTGGTTCGGGACGCGTGTTGTCGGTTTGGTTTTCATGTCGCTGGGTATCGGACGTGGACGGGCATTCCGGGCCGGGGCTCGAGTTCCGGTCGGCGGCCTCCAAAATAGCGGAAACCGGTTGGGGGATTCGGGCGCATCCGGTAGAGTACGTGCCGTTGTGGGCGTGCATCCGGCGCGGGTTTCATCTCGCCGGCTGTCTGTATCCGGAGCCTTGCCGTGAGCGACCATGGTCTGTTGTCGTGGCCTTTGCGGGCCGGGCTGTTCGCCGTCGTGGGCGCGATGCTGGCCTCGGGGCCGGCGGCGTCGGCGCAGTTGGGTCGGGGCGCACCGCCGCCGGGCGAGCGCGTGCAGATCCCCGTGCAGCTCAACAGCCTGCGGACGATGTGGGTGACGCCGCGGGGCCTGGCCTCGCCGCTGAATCTGCCGAACGCGATGGACGCGTGCAACGTGATCGCGTCGCACACGGACGCGAACTTCTCGGGCGGGAGCTTCACGGCGCAGGCGGGCTTTGCCGAGGGCGAGCTGCTCGGGGCGTCGTACACGATCCCCGCGGCGGATTTTCCCATCAAGATCAATCTCGCGGAGGTGATCTTCGTCACGAGCAACGCGACGGTGGCGACGACGACGAAGTGGAGCGTGCTGTTCTGGGCCGGGACGCCGCAGACGGGGACGCTGGTGCAGGAGTACTCGTCGGACGGGATCGTCCTGCCGCACATCCAGATGCCGCCGGGGACGAACGGCGTGAACCTGAACTTTTCGATCGACCCGCAGGACCCCGAGCAGATCATCATCCAGAACAACGGGAGCAACACGTTCAGCATCGCGTGGCGCGTGGACGATCACAACAACGGCCCACCGAACCCGTGCACGACATCGCCGCCGACAAGTTCGAACGCCTTCCCGTGCACGGATGTGAGCGGCCTGTCGCAGCCGGCGAAGAACTGGCTGTTCGGGCTGAACTGCGGGCCCTTCGGGTGTCCGCCGAACGGGGGCTGGAGCACGTTCGCGAACCTGAACGTGCTGTGCCGGCCGAGCGGCGACTGGGTGACGCGGGTGACATGGTCGTCGCTGACGTGCACGCCGGGTGTCGGCGCGTGCTGCCTGCCCACGGGCGCGTGCCAGGTGATGACGACGGACGACTGCGGCGCGGCGGGTGGCACGTACCAGGGCGACGGGACGACGTGCGCGACCGTGAACTGCCCGCAGCCGACGGGGGCGTGCTGCGCGCCCAACGGGTTCTGCAGCGTGCAGACGCTGGCGACGTGCTCGTCGCTCGGCGGGACGTGGTACGGCGCGGGCACGGCGTGCGCCCCGG
>CAZMPE010000160.1:0-6232 GCA_964567955.1 uncultured Phycisphaeraceae bacterium
CGAGATGATGTCGCGGTTGTAGAGGTGGCCCCATTCCGAGTTTCGGCCGGTGAGGCGTGACGCGGGGGGCGTCGGCTGATCGGCGTCGCCGGCGAGCCAGTCCTTGACGATGTAGTGGTAGAACTGCTTGGACCAGAGGAGGCCGGCCCAGGCCTGGCGGGCGACGAGGCGTTGCTCATCGGGCAGGCCCGGGGGAAGGCGGTGGCTGTAGAAGCCGTCGGCCTCGCGGATGCGGGCGGCGAAGTCCGCATCGAACGGCTTGCCGAAGGGTTCGGGCGGCGCCTCGTCGCGGGAACTGAGGCGGAGGCGCACGGTCACGGAGGCGCCGGGCGCGACGGTGAGCGTGTAGCGGACGCCGGCCTTTGTGCCGTGCTCGCCCGGATTGGCGGCGTCGGATCGGGAGTGGATGACGACGTCGTGGAAGGCGTCCTTGACGAACCGGGCCGCGTTCTGTCCGCCGAAGAGACGCGCGTTGTTGGTGACGTTCTCGGTGAAGAGCAGGGTCGGCGCACGCCCGTCGGGCGCGGCGTCGACCGAGAGCCGGAACCGGCCGAGCGACTCATGATCCGCGAGGATCGAGGCGCCATCGCGCCAGAGGCGCGGGCGCACGCCGCAGCCCTCGTGCGCGCACCCCCACGACCCGGTGTTGCGGAACCAGAGCGTCGGGATGAGTTCGAGCCGGGCTTCGTCGGGCCCGCGGTTGGCGACGGTAATGCGGATGAGGACGTCGTTGGGTGAGTTCTTGGCGTATTCGGCGGTGACATCCCAGAAGCGGCTGTCGTTGAAGATCCCGGTGTCCTCGAGCTCGAACTCCGGGTCGTTGCGGGTGCGCCGGCGGTTCTCGTCGACGAGGCGTTCGTAGGGGTACTCGGCCTGCGGGTACCGGTACATGGCCTTCATGTACGAGTGGGTCGGCGTGGAGTCGAGGTAGTAGTAGCACTCCTTGCAGTCCTCGCCGTGGTTTCCCTGCGGGCCGGTGAGGCCGAAGAGCCGCTCCTTGAGGATCGGGTCGCGTCCGTTCCACAGGGCGAGGGCGAAGCACAGCCGGCACTCGCGGTCGCAGATGCCGAGGAGGCCGTCTTCGCCCCAGCGGTAGGCGCGCCCGCTCGCCTGGGCGTGCGGGAAGTCGTTCCAGCAGTCGCCGTCGGCGGAGTAGTCCTCACGGACGGTCCCCCACTGCCTCTCGGCGAGGTACGGCCCCCATCGTTTCCAGTTGGCGGTGCGCTGCGCGTCCGCGGCCAGCCGGGCCGACTCGGGGTCCGCCGGCGGTCCGGGTGCGGGTGATTGGTTTGTTCCGTCCATGGGGTGCATTCCGGGGCGGCGGGGCCCGCGTACCGCCCGAGAGCCTAGCACCCCGGGCGTGCGGCTCGTCGACGACGTTGCCGAACCGGCCGGCTTCCGCGATAGTACGGGCATGATGATCCTCACCAAGCGGCGTTCGTCGGTCGGGCTCTTCCTGTGTCTGGCGGCGGTCGTTCTCGCGGGCTGCGCCGCGAAGCGATCGGAGGTTCGACCCGGCCGATCCGGGCCGGCGACGGAGAACCGCGTCGTGCTCGACGGTCGGCTGGTCGAATGGCCGGCCGATGTGGCGGTGCTGGCGGATGCGCACCATCTGTACTTCCGGCTGGGCCTGGAATCGGAGGCGACGCTGCAGGCGGGCCAGGATTCGCTGACGCTGCTGCTGGACGCGGACGGCGTCGCGGCGACGGGATGGCGGCCGACTTCGCCGCCCGAGGCGCGGGCGCTGGGCGTCGACCTGGCGGTGCAGTTCGCGCCGCGGAACGGGACCGGTGGCGTGGCCGTCTTCGGCGTGGACTCGACGGGGGCGCGGACGCCGCTGACGCACGCGACGCTGGACTTGTCCTTTGCGCCTACGTACGCGGCGCCGATGTTCGAGGTGCGGTTGTCGCGTCACCCGGCTTCGGAGGCGGGTCCGTCGCTGCGGGCGGCGCTCGCGGCATCGGGGGCGGGGCGGGCGATGTTCCTGCTCGAGGATGCTTCGGGGAAACTCGTCGGGTGGTCGGACCCCGAGACGTTCTCGAAGCCGGTCGCGGCGCCGGTGCCGTTGCTCGCCGACGACAAGATCCCCGTGAAGCAGAAGGGCACGATACGCGTCGTGTCGTACAACGTGCTCAAGGGCTCTCCGATGAAGCGATCGGACCGGTTCTCGCGCGTCTTCCTTGCGCTGGAGCCGGACATCATCCTGGTGCAGGAGTGGACGGGGGCGGACGCGGCGGACCTGCGGGCGTGGTGCACGGCGCTGCTGACCGGATCGACGGACTGGTATTCGCGCACGGGCGCCGGTGAAGGCGTCGCGATCATCTCTCCGTTCCCGATCCGGCCGCTGGGGCCGGACAGGCTGACGCTCGACGTATCGGAGGGAGTCGACCCCGAGGTCGTGCGCTGGATCGCGGGCGTCGTGGAGACGCCGATCGGCGATGTCGCCGTGGCGAGCGTGCACCTGAAATGCTGCGGGTCCAAGGGGAGCCCGGAGGACCAGAAGCGCCTGGCGCAGGCGCGGGTCATCAACGAGGTCATGAAGGGCGCGCTGACCGCGGCGGGGACGCCGCTGCGGATCGTGGCGGGCGACTTCAACCTTGTCGGCTCGCGTCCGCCGCTGGACGTGCTCCGCCAGGGCCTCGATGCCGACGGGTCCGATCTCGAACTGGCCGAGCCCTTTGTCACGGGAGACGCGGCGCAGTACACGTGGTCCGACCCGGCGAGCCCGTTCACGCCGGGGCGGTTGGACTACACGGTGTTCGGGGATGCGACGGCGCAGCTCGTCAACGCGTTCGTCTTCGACACGAGCCGACTCAGCGACGCCGCGCTCGCCCGGCTCGGTCTGGACCGCGCCGACACGAGCGCCAGCGACCACCTCCCGATTGTGATTGACATCCGCCCGCGCTGATCAGCCGCCGGCGCTGACCTCGGGCACGACGCGCAGCTGGCCGTCGGTGGTCTCTTCGAGGACGCCGAGTTCCTTGAGCGCGGCCATGGCGGCGAGCTGCTCGGCCTGCTTCTTGGTCTGCCCCCAGCAGGGCGAGAACTTGCGGGCGCCGATCTCGACGCCGACCTTGAAGCACTTGGCGTGGTCGGGGCCCTTCTCATCGAGGATCCGGTAGACGGGCGTCCCGCCGCGGACCTTGTGCTGCGCGTGCTGCTGGAGGACCGATTTGAAGTTCTCCTGGTGGCCGCTCGCGGCGGAACGTTCGAGGAGCGGATCGACCATGGGCAGGACGACCTGGCGCGTCGCGGCGTAGCCGGCGTCGAGGTAGACAGCGGCGATCACGGATTCGAGGACCGCCGCGGCGAGGGACTGCGGCAGGTTGTCCTCGCCGGAGGATTGCATCCCCTTGCCGAGGACAAGCTGGCCGTCGAGCCCAAGGGATCGGGCGATCATGGCGCAGGTCTGGCGCGAAACGGCCGCGGACTTGATCTTGGTCATCTCGCCCTCGAGCAGCGTGGGGAACCGCTCGTAGAGGCGTTCGGAGACGATCAGCCCGAGGATGGAGTCGCCGAGGAACTCCATGCGCTCGTTGGAATCCAGGCGGTTCTCGGCGACCGAGGCGTGCCGGAGCGCCTGCGCGAGGTGGGTCGCATCCGCGAACCGGTAGCCGAGGGCTCGTTCGATGGTGCGGCGGACCTCTTCCGTCATGGGCCAAAGGATACCCGTGCCCCCTTCCCCGGGGCGGCGTTCGCAGGGCTGGCCCGGCGGCGGAGGGCCCCCTAGGATTCCGGCCCCGATCCGGCTGATTCGGACGGACTTCAAGGAACGCACCATGCATTACCCACACCGGATTAGCCGCATCAAGCGCAAGCGCGCGATCGGGTTCCGCGCCCGGATGAAGACCCGCGGCGGCCGCAAGCTGATGAACCGCAAGCGTCGCGTCGGGCGCAGCCTCAACGTCGCCGACAAGTAGTCCCGCTCAGGCCCGCCGGCGGGCCTCCCAGTCGGCCCGGATCAGACTCATCAGCCACTCGTCGCGCGGAGCGCCCCGTTTGAGCTGGGCGCCCCGGGTGATTCCCTCCAATCGGAAACCGAGTTTCTCCAGCAGCCTTCGAGAGGCTGCGTTGCCGGTGAAGACGTCGGCGGTGACGCGGCGTGCTCGCCGTTCGCCGAAGGCGAAATCCACGAGGGCGCCGATGGCCTCGGTCCCGTAGCCGCGCCCGTGCCAGGCCGGGGCGAGGGCGTAGCCGATATCGCCCTTCTCCGGGTCGGCGGGGTTGGGCCGCCAACTGCACCCGCCGATCTGGCGATCTGAGGCGCGTTCGATGATGGCGAAGCTCGCGTGCCTGGATGGGCCCATGGCCCATTGGCGGCGTGCGTTGAGGGCGAAATCGTGCATGTCCTCGGGCGAGGAGGGGCCGTCCCAGAGGAGGGTGTCGAACATCGTGGTCCCGATGATCGCCCGGTAGAAGCCTTCGGATTGCTCGCGGGTCGGCCAGGTGAGCACGAGGCGCGGGGTTTCGAGGCGGGGCGGCTCGGGTTCCCATGGGTCGACGGCCGAGCCCTCGCCGACGAGGAGGCGCGACGCCGCGGCTCGGGCCCAGTCGGCGGACGACTTCGAAGAGCCGGGGCCGTCGAGGCGGAAGCAGCGTTGCGCGGCGCGTCGGCGGATCCAGAACGCGAGTTCCGGCACTCGGTCGAGGAGGTCGGCGGGCGTGACGACGACGTAGCGGCGCACGCCGGACTCCTCGTGCGCGTCGACGAGCGCGTTCAGTGCGGCGACGGTGCGGTTCCAGGCTCGCCCGAGCGACTCGGGGCCGGTGCGGCGGAGCGCCACGAGATCGACCAGCACCGAGGGCGCCTCGGGCCGGCCGAGCGCTTCGCAGAGCGCGGGCGCGAGCGAGGAGCCGCCGGGCTCGGTGAAGACGATCATGGGCGGAGCATAGCGGCGCGCTACGGGCCGAAGAGGCCGCCCTGTTCTTTGACGGGCTCGGCGCAGGCGGGGTCGTCGTGGCGCGGGCTGTTTACTCGCCTGGAGACGGGGAGCGCGCTCAGACCCGCCGAGGGGCACGGATCCAGAAGCGAGCGGAGTCTCTCGGGCGTCGTTTCAGAGTTGAGCCATTCGTCGTACTCGGCGGGATCGAGGATGACGGGCATGCGATCGTGGATCGCGCTCATCATCTCGTTCGGAGCGCAGGTCAGGATCGTGCCCGACTCGACCGTGTCCCCCGATGGCGATGGCCAGGACTCCCAGAGTCCGGCCATGCCCAGGGGTGTGCCGCCCGCCGCACGGATGAGCATGGGCTGCTTGCCCTCGCCGCCGAGTTTCTTCCACTCATAGAAACCGTCGGCGGGGACGATGCAGCGGCGCTTGCGGAAGGCGTCGCGGAAGGCGGGCTTCTCCGGGGCGGTTTCCGAGCGGGCGTTGATGGTCCGCAGGCCGATTCCCTCGTCCTTGCTCCAGGAGGGGATCAGGCCCCAGCGGACCAGGGCCCCCTCGCGCCCATCGGTCTCGCGGGCACGTACGATCAGGATCGGCTGCGACGGGGCGATGTTGTATCGAGGCCCGGTCCACATCGAGAGGCCCCCCACGACCCCGAAGGCATGGGCGATCTCATCCGCGGGCGTCGCGAGCAGGAAGCGGCCGCACATGACAGGAGCGTAGATCCGATCCGGCCGGCTGGTAGACTGGCGGCATACCCCCAGGAGCCCGATCCATGAAACGCACACTACGGATGGCGGCCATCCTCGGCTCGTTCGTTCTCGCCGCGCCCCTCGCTGCCCAGGAGACTCCCGCCCCGGCCCAGCCGTCGGAGGCGGCCAAGCCCGCGAAGGCCGCGCGTCCGAAGATCTACGACGAATCGGCGGACGCGAAGGTGCAGATCGCGGCGGCCGTGGCGAAGGCCAAGAAGGAGAACCGGCGCGTGCTCATCCAGTGGGGCGCGAACTGGTGCGGGTGGTGCCACCTGCTGCACGAGCGGTTCGCGTCGGACGCGGCGATCAAACGGAAGCTCAACTACGAGTACGACGTCGTGCTGGTTGACATCGGACGCTGGGACAAGCACATGGACCTGGCCGAGGCGTACGGCGCCGACCTCAAGGGCACGGGCGTGCCGTACCTGACGGTGCTCGACGGCACGGGCACGGTGGTTTCGAACCAGCGGACCGACGTGCTGGAGGCCAAGACGGCCGATGGCGCTCCGGGTCACGATTCGGCGAAGGTCCTTGCGTTCCTCACCGAGCATCAGGCGCCTGGCATGGTCGCGGGCGCGATCGAGGCAAAGT
>CAZMPE010000161.1:0-870 GCA_964567955.1 uncultured Phycisphaeraceae bacterium
GTGAGCGTCGTCGGCCCCGGAATCGCGCCGGGCATCGGCTGTGTGATTGCGGCGGTCGCGGGTGCCGCACCGGGGATCGGGCCCGCGCCCAGATCGGCATAACCGCCCGATCCGGGGGCGGTCTCCAGTTGCCACGTGGCGGTGAGGCCGGTGAATCCGTTGGCTGGGGTGCATGAGAACAGCGCGGTGCTGCCGGCGTTGACGCTCTGAGGCTGCGGCTGTATCGC
This sequence comes from uncultured Phycisphaeraceae bacterium, assembly GCA_964567955.1. Classification (GTDB taxonomy): domain Bacteria; phylum Planctomycetota; class Phycisphaerae; order Phycisphaerales; family UBA1924; genus CAZMPE01. The sequence continues at coordinate 228 of CAZMPE010000161.1, forward strand.
GACCCACGGGAGGTTGGCCTGCGTCCAGCGGGCGAAGTGCGCCGAACTGAGACCTCCGGCCTGACTGAATCCGCCGCCGACGACCAGGTCGCCGTTGTACACTTGCAGCGCGAACACGGCGGCGGGAGAAACTCCCTGGGCGAGCGATGACCACGAGGAGCCATTCCAGCGCGCCACGCCCGGTACCGATGCGCCCCCGGTTGTCGAGAACACGCCGCCCGCCACAAGATCGCCGCCCGGAAGAGCCTTCAGAGCGTGCACAACGCCGTTCATCCCCGAGCCCATCGGCGACCACGACGAACCGTTCCATCGCGCGATGTTCCAGGCGCTCACGCCGCCGGCGGTCGTGAACTCACCCCCGGCCACAATGTCGCCGTTTGGAAGTGCGGCGAGCGAATGGACCTTCGCCGTCCCTGGGATTCCTGTGATCCCGGACCCGAACGTCGACCACGAAGTACCGTTCCAGCGCGCGATGGCGTTGGCCGCAATGCCGCCGGCTCCCCAAAAATCGCCGCCGACTAAAAGATCGCCGTTGGGGAGAACCAGCAGCGACCAGACCCGATTGTTCACGCCGACCCCGGGGAACGACCAGAACGACCCGTTCCAGATCTGAATGCCGAACCAACCCCCTGCGACGACGTTG
>CAZMPE010000161.1:880-6211 GCA_964567955.1 uncultured Phycisphaeraceae bacterium
CATTCACCGCGTGGGTGAACCCGGATCCCATTGGATGCCACGTCGTTCCGTCCCAGCGCGCGATTCGATTCACCGCGGTCGCACCCGATTGGGAGAACCAGCCTCCGGCCACGAGGTCGCCGTTTGGAAGGAGCGTCATCGACGTGACGGTGCCGCCCGACAGGCCGGACCCGAGGGGTGCCCATGTCACTCCATTCCAAGCAGCGATGTTGTTGACGGGGCCGCTCCCTGCCCAGGTCAGGCCGCCGGCCGCCACCAGTCTTCCGTCCGGAAGCGTGGCCAGGGCGGCAACATTGCCTGCCAGGCCCGACGGACCCGGCAGCCATTGCCCGGAGCAGGACTGCGCCAGGGCCGTCGAGCTCCCGAACCACGTTGACGCCGACGCGGCGAGCAGCGGGCCGATCAGACAGGATTTTCGTGCGCTTCTCGTTCGCATGCGGGTCCTCCTCTTGGACATCGTCCTGGCACCTCGGATGTCAAATGTGAACGGCCAGATCGCGGCCTGTCAAGACATTTGTGGGGCTGAAAGTTCCCGACCGACCGCCTCAATCGCCGGGACACGGGGGGCCGACGCCCGAGGAGCATCGGCCCGCTTGGGGCCCCGGGCCGTTGACCCTACGGGCACCCCAGCGCGAACTTGCTCTGGAAACAACCGAAATCGGCGAGGTTCAGGAGTGCGTCGCCGTTGCAGTCGGCGTAGGGGTCCTGCAGGGCGAACTTGGTCTGGAAGCAGCCGAAGTCGGCCAGGTTCAGGATCGCGTCGCCGTTGCAGTCGGGGTAGCACGCGGGCGCGGCGCACGACTTCCACGCCGCGAGGCCGTTGGCGGCCATGCCGTTCACCTGCGTGAAGTTGCCGGCGACGTAGAGGCGGTCGCCCGCGACGCCGAGGCCGAAGACCGAGGGGAAGTTGCTCGGCGGGATGGCCGGGCCGGTGATGCCGCCGCCGACGATCTGCCACTGGCCGCCCTGCCAGCGCGCGATGTAGTTGATCTGCGGCATGGCGGTGCCGCCGACGTAGAGCGTCGATCCGCTGCCGTCATCGAACACGACCATGGAGGTGAGGCGGCCGGTGCCGATCTGGCCGCCGATGCTGGTCCAGGACTGGCCGTTCCACTTGAAGACATTCGCGACGGGCTGGCCCGAGGGGAACGAGGCGTATCCCGCGGCGTAGAGCGCCGGGCCGCCGCCGTCGTCGAAGATCGCCAGCGCCTCCATGCCGAAGAGCGTGCTCGTGCTGTTGAGCCCGCCGCCGACGGAGGACCAGGTGGCGCCGTTGAAGCGCGCGATCCGCGAGGTGCCGGGGATGCCGTTGATCGAATCGAAACGTCCCGCGGCGTAGAGGGCTTCGCCCGAGCCGTCGTTGAAGACCTGCAGGGCGCCGACGTACGGGCTGAAGCCGGTGATCGACGTGATGTGCGTCGCCCACTTTGTCCCGTCCCAGCTGGCCATGCCCGCCCAGGGCATACCCGCAATTGTGCCGGGCGTGTTGACGACGCCGCCGCCGACGTAGAGGCGGTTGTTCCAGACGGTCATCCCCCAGATCGAGCCGCGGGTAGCCTGCTCCCATGTCGTGCCCATCGCCTCCCACGTCGTGCCGTTCCACATGGCGAGGCTGGCGGTGCCGGCGACGCCGCCCGCTCCGGCGTAGAAGCCGCCGGCGACGAGGCGGTCACCGCCGCCCGGGTTGAAGGTGACGAGTGAGGTCATGAAGGCGTTGGTCTGGCCGGGGTTGATGCCGGAGCCCATGGGGGACCAAGCGCCGTTGGCCGGGTTCCAGCGCGAGAGGTAGCGGTTCGCGCCGCTGCCGCCGGCGCTCGTGAACGACCCGCCGAAGAAAACGCGGTCGCCCGAGCCGTCGTTCCAGAGTCGGACCGGCGCGGCGTACCCGCCGGCGATGCCGGGATTGCCCGCCGCGGTATCCCACGTGGGCTGGCAAGGCTGGGCGAGGGCGATGGGGCTCGAGAGCGCGAGAACGGCGGCTGTATACAGATGAAGACGCATGGCGGCCTTTCTGGTTGAGGGCGCGGCGTGGGCACTCTCCTCTTGGGCACCAACGACGGCCAACCGGGAGTCTATCCCGGTTGGCCGATTTGCCCAAGGCGAAATGTGGGGCCGATCGCCGGATCCTACGGGCAGCCGAGGGCGAACTTGGTCTGGAAGCACCCGAAGTCGGCGAGGTTCAAGATGCCGTCGCCGTTGCAGTCGGCATACCCGTTCTGCAGAGCGAACTTCGTCTGGAAGCAGCCGAAGTCGGCGAGGTTGAGTTGCCCGTCGGCGTTGCAATCCGGGTAGCACGTGGCGCACCCGACCCAGCGCGCCAGGTACGGCGAGAACTGGCCCCCGGCGCTGGAGAACCATCCTCCCACGACAAGCGTCGGCTCGCCGCCGATCGTGTACGCGGCCATGGCGTAGGGCGCGCTATCCAGCCCCGCGCCCAGCGCCGACCAGGCGCTCCCGTTCCACCTGGCGATGCGCGAGGCGGGCTGCCCGCCGGCCTCCGTGAAGTCGCCGCCGACGTAGAGCGCCGGGCCGGACCCGTCGTTGAATACCGCCATCGTGCGGATCTGCGCGTTCACGCCGCCGCCGACGTCGTGCCAGTTGGCGCCGTCCCAGCGCGCGATGTTGAGGACGCTCACGCCGCCGGCACGGTTGAACTCGCCGCCGACGAAGAGCGCCGGGCCAGAACCGTCGTCGAAGACGGCCATCGCGTTGCCGTAGGAGAACGGCGGGTCGTCGCCGTTGGGCTCGAGGCCGTCGCCGAGCGTGGCCCACGTCGAACCGGTCCACCGGACGATCGCGTTGGCCGGTGCGCCGGCCGCCTCGTTGAAGTGTCCCGACGCGTAGAGCGAGCCGTTGTAGACCGCGAGCGCGCTGATCCAGGCCGACTCGAACACGCCGTGCCGGAAGTTCTGCACGCCGAAGGCCATCGTGGACCATGCCGAGCCGTCCCATTGCGCGATGTTGTTCATCATGGCGCCGCCGGCGATATCGAACGATCCGGCGGCGACCAGTCGCGGGCCCGCGCCGGCATCGAATGCCTCAAGGGCGTACACCCGAGGAGGACAGTCGACGCAACCCGTCAGGAAGGAGAATCCTCCTTGAAGGTCATGCCACTGGCCCCCTTGCCAGCGGGTGATGCTCTCCGTTGAAAGCTGCTGCGTCGTGCCGGCGAACATGAAGTCTCCGCCCACATGCAGGGCCGGGCCCGCTCCCCCATCGAAGACCGCCAGCGAATGAACCTTTGCACAGCACCCGAATGTCCCGTGCGTCCAGGCCGCGATCCCGTCGCCGACCGCCGACCACGACCCGTCGAACCGCGCGATCCGGTCGAAGGTCAGCCCGGCCCCGCTTGTGAATCCACCGCCCACATACAGCGCGGGCGCGGCCCCCGTGCTCAACACACGGAGCGCTTCGACGCCTCCATCCATGTTCGCGGCGCCGAGATCGGCCTGCCACCCCGGCTGACAGATCTGTCCGTGCACGGAAGCGGCGGAGAGACCGGCCAACAAAACGATCAGCTGCTTCTTCATTTGCGAGAGCCTCCCTTTGTCGGCGACGCTGCGCCGAGGTTCCTGTCTCCGCTGTCCGGAATATTGCGCTATGTTTCTGGAAAGTCAATAGTTTTCGGATACAATGTCTACAACTGGGCGCATCGCTCCCGGATGGTGGTATCTTCGCCGTCCTTCGGATCATCTAGTGGCCGAAAACCCGAACAACTTCCTTGCGGATGCTTCTTCAGTGCTTTCCGATCTCGGGGAGTCGCTTCGGGCCGCTATCGCCTCGCTCCCTGAGCGTCCGGCGGCCGCGGCCGACCTTGCCCGGTCCGCGGGCGTGAGCCGAAAGCTGGCTTGGCAGGTTTGGAAGATCGCGCACCAGAGTGAGATGCCCGGGTACCCCGGCGGCTTGCCGGGACCGGCCGCGCTGGCGGGGTTTGCCAGGTCGGCGGGAGAGGCGGGCGTGCCGCGGGAGGTGGTGGTACGGATCGAGGACGCGGTGCGTGGGCTTGAGAATCTAGCCGTTCTGCACAGCGGCGACCGGGCCTCGCTGTACTCGATGTTGCGCTGGGCGTCACGCCCGCGCAACGCGGGTGTGGACGAGGCGGTGCGCCGGCAGGCGTTCCAGGCGAACAGCGAGATCTGGGGCATCCAGTCGCAGGCGGTGTTTCAGGCGATGCTGCTGGCCCCGGGGTCCGAGCCGGGCCGGGTCGACGACCTGACGCTCTCGGGCGAGGTCGGCATCCGCCGGCTGCGCGACGGGGCGCGATGCGCGGTCACGGGTGTGGGCCAGCGGTCGGCGCCGGGGCGCGGGGCGCGCTCGCTGACCGGTGAGCCCGGACCGCTGATCCCCGAGTTCTCGTCCGTGGCGGCGCCCTTCGTCACGACGAGCACCGACGCGCAGGGGCGGGCGCGGCTGGAACTGATGGAGGCGCCCGTGGGGCGCGAGGGCGAGATCACGTTCGTGCTGGGCGAGTTGTTCGAGAATGCCGGCCGTCGCACGGGCACGGCCGAGCGCTCGAAGGCGCACTTCACGATGCATGCGCAGCGGCCGTACGGCGTGTACATCTGCGACCTGCTGGTCCGGCGCGATCTGTGGAGCGTGCTCGAGGCGCAGGTCCGTGTCTATTCCGCGGCCGAGGGGTATGCGCTCGACCAGGCGAGCCGGCGCGAGGCCGACCTGCTGCCGATCGCCGCGGAGATCGAGGATCTCGGTCAGGGGCTGGGCGCGGCGGCGTGCGTCGACCTGCCGCGGCACCAGGAGTTGATCAGCTGGGCGTGCGGGCGCGTGGGGTGGAACCCTGAGCAGTTCCGTGTGCACCGTCTTCGCCTGGCGTATCCGCCGATGCCGAGCACGGTGGTCGTGAGCGTGACGCTTCCGGTGTCGTAACCCGCGCCGGCCGGTTTACTTCTTCGGCGCCTCGGGCTTCCAGGAGCTCTTGAAGGCGTTGAGGGCGTCGTTGAGTTTCTTCTCGAGGCCCGCGTCGAGAGCCTTCTTCTCGGCCAGTTCGTTCCAGACGGGCTTGCCCGACGTGGTGAAGTAGTTGAGCATCGCCTTCTCGAACGCGGGGACCTGGGCGACGGGGACGTCGTCGAGGAAACCCTTGGACCCGGCGTAGATGCTGATCACCTGGTCCGTGACGGTCTGCGGCACGTATTGCGGCTGCTTGAGGAGTTCGACCATTCGGGCGCCGCGGTCGAGCTGCTTCTGGGTCGCCTTTTCGAGCTCGGTGCCGAGCTGAGCGAAGGCTTCCAGTTCGCGGTAGGCCGCGAGGTCGAGGCGGAGCGATCCGGCGATCTTCTTCATGGCCTTGACCTGGGCGTTGCCGCCCACGCG
>CAZMPE010000162.1:0-6208 GCA_964567955.1 uncultured Phycisphaeraceae bacterium
GATTCGTGCCGACGGCCACAGAGCCGTCGCCAGAAACGCCCCACCCCGCCGTCATGATCATCGCCTTTGTGTCGCCGAGACCCTGGAAGAACGGTTGTCCGGAAGACACATCAGCGGCGCACAGCGCAGTCAAGGCGAAAGCGCGGGCGCAGATTCCACGCAACATGACGAGCCTCCTTTCCGGTGTCATTCACCCCACGGACACTGGTCCATCGAATACCGCGCGCTCCCGGCTCCTCCGCCCGACGCCCAGCCTACCACCACGACGCCGGCCCGGTAAATCCGGCCCTTTTCCGAACGCCGGACCGAGACCCTGTTCAGCGAAGGAGGGCCGCCTCCACAACGAGCCCCGGCCCGAACCCGAGCACGACACAAGGACGCGCCGCCCCGGCGGCCATCAGCCGCGAAAGGATGAAGAGAACCGTCGGAGACGACATGTTTCCGTGTTCCGCCAGGGCCCGGAGCGACGGCTCCAGCGCCGAATCAGGCAACCCCAGCGCCGATCCCGCCGCCCCCACCACCCGCGGCCCGCCGGGATGGATCGCCCACGACCCGACCCGCCCGATCGTCAGCCCGTGACTACCGAGCCACGTTTCCAGCCACGGACGCAGGCGCTCCTCGATCAGGCCCGGCACCCGGGCCGAAAGGGACATCTCGAACCCGTTGTTCCCGATACTCCATGTCATGGCGTCCAGCGAGTCAGGCACCAGGCACGACCCCGTACCGGCCACCCGCCACGCACCCTCGGGACCGCCCGCCCCAAGCACGACCGCCGCGGCGCCGTCCGCAAAGAGCGCATTGGCCACCATCTGCTCCGGGTCCGGCCCGTAATGGAAGTGCAGACTGCACAACTCCACGGCGCACAGCAGGATCCGCGCCGCGGGCTCCGCCGCCCCGAACGCCGACGCCACCCGCAGTCCATTGATCGCCCCGTGGCACCCCATGAAGCCCACATGCGTCCGCGCCACCGTCGGACGCAGCCCCATCCCCGAGATCAGCGCGGCGTCCACGCCCGGCGCGCCGAACCCGGTGCACGAGACCGTGATCAGGTGTGAAATCGCGCCCGGCTCTTCGCCCGACGACGCGAGCGCGGCCAGCGCGGCACGCTGCGCCAGCCCCGGAGCCTCCGCCTCGTACACGCGCAGCCGCTCGCGCGTCCCCGGGCCGCGATCCTCGTCTCCGCTCGCCGGCGGGAAGAACCGCTGCCGCTCAGCCCCGTTCCCGCTCTCGTCGAGCAGCACGCTCGCACGCTTGTTCACCGTCGTCCGCCGGTACAGCCCCGGCAGCAGCCGCGTCTTCACCACGCACCCGCCGCCGATCGCCGCCGCCATGGTCGCCGCGTCGGTCTGCAGGATCTCCTGCGCCGGCGTCGCCGTTCCCAGGCCGAGGATGGCGATGCTCATGCCGCCACCCCCGGACCCCGTCCGATCCAGTCCGCCACCCGCGCGCCCACGCCGGGGAACGCGCCGATCGCTCGAAGGGCGCCCCGGGTCAGCGCCGGCCGGCGCAGAACCGCCGACACCGCCGCGCACACGCGGTGACGGCCCCCGACCAGCCGCCGATGAACGCGCTCCCACGCGCCGGGCGCAACCCGCCCGTGGACCGCCCCGTCAATCAGCGGCGCACACGCCAGCGCCGACAGCATCCCCCACGCCATCCCCTCGCCCGTGAACGGCTCGACGTATCCCGCGGCGTCGCCGATCACGAAGACGCCGCCGGCGTGAAGCGACGCACGCCGGCGCGTCAGCCCCGGCGTCGCGCTCCAGCGGGCACTCTCGAGCATCGCCGGCGCCCGCAGACCCGTCGACCCGATCACGGCCGACGCCGCCGCGCCCGGTCCGCCGAGCGCGCGGACCGCGCGTGGATCGAGCGCGCCCGCGATGTTCAGCCGCCCATCCCCCAGCCGCACCAGGCCCACGTACCCCTCCGGCGCGCACGCCATGTAAATCATCCCCGCCTCGAAGCCGGTTCCCTCGTCCACGATCGCCGCGCACCCGATCCGCGCGTTCGTCCGACCCAGCGTCGCAAAGCGCGGATCATCCGCGAGGAACCGCCCCGCGATCCCGTCCGCCGCGACCACCGCCGCCGCCCGCAGCTCAAACGTCGCACCGCCCTTGCGAACGGTCACGCGGCACGCCCTTGGCTCGGAACACGCGAGCGACGCCGACGCCCCGCACAGAAACGCCGCCCCGGCGCCGACCGCGTGCCGCGCAAGCATCGCGTCCAGATCGCTCCGGCAAACCGCCGCCCCCGCGGGGATCGGCAGTTCCGCCCGCAGGTTCCCCGCGTGCACCCGCACCCGGGTCAGGGTCGGCGCTACCGGGTCCGGCGCCCCGATCGACCGCAGCGCCGCCAGCGCGCCCGCGCTCAGGCAGCACCCGCAGACCTTGGAGCGGGGAAACTCGGACTTGTCCAGGAGCAGCACGCGCCGGCCCCGCGCCGCCAGCGCCCACGCCGCGACCGAGCCCGTCGGCCCCGCGCCGACCACGATGACATCCCACGCACGCGAGGCGCCGACGGCCGCGTCGATGGTCGACTCGAGCCCAGCGGGCATCGCCTGCCTCCTCCGGGCGAACCCGGCTACTCGGCGAACAGCGCATCCACAAAGGTTTCGGGGTCGAACGGCTCGACATCCTCCGGCGTCTCGCCGACGCCGATGAACTTGACCGGGATCTCCGTCGCCTGACGTATGGCCACAACGATCCCGCCCTTGGCCGTCCCGTCGAGCTTGGCCAAAAAGATCCCCGTCACACCCTCGCTCGAACCATCCGGCGTCAGCGCCTTGTTGAACTCCTCGGCCTGGCGCAGCGCGTTCTGCCCGCTCGTCGCGTCGAGCACCAGCAGCACCTCGTGCGGCGCCCCGGGTATCTTCCTGCCCACCACGGACCGAATCTTCGACAGTTGCCGCATCAGCGGATCCTGCGTCTGCAGCCGGCCCGCCGTGTCCAGGATCAGCGTGTCGATGTTCCGCGAAACCGCCGCCGACGCCGCGTCGAACGCCACCGCCGCGGGATCGCCGCCGGACTGCCCCTTCACGACCTCGACGCCCAGCCGCTCGGACCAGATCTCGAGCTGACGCACCGCCCCGGCCCGAAACGTGTCGCACGCACCGAGCAGCACCGAGCGCCCCTCCGATTTGAGCGCGTGGCAGAGCTTGGCGATGCTCGTCGTCTTGCCAGCGCCGTTCACCCCGGTCACCAGGATCACCGTCGGGCCCGTCGCCGCGGTCCGCAGCGCCCGGTCCGTCGCCGGCCACATCGCCTTCAGCTCGCGCTTCAGGTGCTCCAGGACGTCCTCGCCCCTGGCCAGTTCGCCCGCCCGAAAACGCCCGCGGATCCCGTCGATCAACCGGTCCGTGGTCGCGACCCCGACATCGGCCTGCAGCAGCCGCGTCCGCATCTCCTGGATCAGACCCTCGTCAATGCGCCGGCCCAGCAGCAGCGACCGCAGCCCGGTGCCGAAGGCCTGCCGCGTTCGCGACAACCCCTTCGAGAGCCGGGACATCACGGAGCGGAACAAACCCATGTCAGGCACCGCCCCGCCGGTCCGCCTCGGCGCCCGTCGTCGCCGCCTGCGCCTCGGCCAGCACACGACGCAGCACCTTGTCCAGAAGCCCGTTCACGAACGCGGGCGAACGATCGGTCCCGAACTCCTTGGCCAGTTCGACCGCCTCGTTCACCGCGACCTTCGGCGGCGTCCGCCCGGACGACATCTCGAAATGCGCCAACCGCAGAATGGCCCGATCCACCGCCGCGAGACGGTGAGACGGCCACGCCGGCGCCAGACGCGAAAACTCGGCGTCCGCCTCTCGTACGCGCGGCGTGCCAGATCGCACGCGCCCACGGACTCGCTGTCGCTGATCCCATCCGGACGCTGGAATCCGTCCAACGCCGCCCCCGCCTCCTCGCCGCGCCGCGCATCAAGCTGGAACAGCGCCTGGAAGGCCACCCGACGGAGTTCGCGTGGGCTGGCCATCAGCCGGTGCTCCGCGCCGTCTTGTCCGGCGCCCGCACCGGAACAGGCCGCGCTCCGCCGTCCGCGAGACGGTCGATCTCCGAAACCGTCTCGAGCGCGGCGGCCATCGACTCGGCCCCCTTGTTGCCCTTCTTGCCCCCGGCGCGGGCGTGCGCCTGCGAAGCCTTCTCAACGGTCAGCACGCCGTACCCCACCGGCACCCCCGTCCGCATCGTCACATCGACCAGCCCCGTCGTCACCGCCTGCGCCAGGTACCGGTCGTGACGCGTCTCGCCCCGGACGATGCACCCCAGCGCCACGACGGCGCGGAACGAGCCCGAACGCGCCGCGGCCAGCGCGAGCGCCGGCAGTTCGAACGAACCCGGCGCATCAAGCACGACCACGCTCTCACGCCGCCCGCCGCGACGCTCGTACTCCTCGAGCGCCCCGGCAAGGAGCCGATCCGTGACCGAGCCGTTGTACCGGCTGACGACCACGGCGACGGCCGGCGCCGGACGCGACACGGTCCCCGCAATATCTGGGCCTGCAGGCATCTGTGCGGATCGTAGGCGGGCGATCCGGTTACGATGCGCGCCATGCGTCGCGTCATGCTCCGGATCGCGCCCGTTCTGCACCTGACCCGCGTGACCTCCGCGTTCGCGGCGGTCGCCAACGTCTGGTTCGTCATCCTCTGGACGCGGGCCGAAACGGGCAACGAACTCGCCGACGGCCCGCTCGTCGGTCGCCCTCTCTGGGCCCTGCTCGCCGCCGGAGCGGTCTCCGCGCTCGGGCTCTACGCCTTCGGCGCCTGCCTCAACGACATCCTCGACCTCAAGCGCGACCGGACCCTCCGCCCGGAGCGCCCGCTGGCCTCGGGCCGCCTCGGCCTCAACGCCGCCGTCACCATCGTCGTCGTCACGCTCCTGCTCAGCACCGCGGGCGGCGCCGTCTTCGGCACAGGCGCGGTGCTCATGACCCTCCTCGTCGCCGGCGCCATCCTCGTCTTCAACTCCGCCGGCAAGTTTGTCCCGGGCATCGGCGTCGTCGTTCTCGGTCTCGTCTACGCGGGACACATGGCCGTTCCCAATGTCGAGCTCCGCTTTGTCTGGCCCATCTGGCTCGTCATGACCCACGCGCTCGTCGTCGGGGCCGTCATGCACTTTGTCGGCGGGCGAGTCCCGCGCATGAGCGTGCGCGCCATGGTCGTCGCCGGCGCCGGATGGGCGTTCTGGTCCGGGCTCATCCTGTGGATCGGTTGGGAACGGTGCGGCCGCCCGCGCTGGCTCTGGCCCGACTGGGTCGACCCCACCGTCGCCGCCTGGCCCGCCGGCCTCGCTGTCGCCTTCGGCTTCCTCTGCCTGTGGAAGATCCGCCAGTACGGGCCCGGTCCGCGCTCCGCCGAAAAGATCGGCCGCTACGGCTCCCTCTGGCTCCCGCTCTACGCGTCGGGATGGCTGCTCGGCGCCGGGCATCAGCGCGAGGGCTTCATCCTCCTCGGCCTCGGGATCGCGGCCCTCGTGGGGATGACCTTCCTCCGCGAGATCTACGGCCTCGTCGAGCACCCCGTCGGGTTCCGGCGGTAGGCCGCGAGGCTTCCGTGCCCGACAGTTCGATCGTTGTACAACTGAGATCTCTCCCCGGCCCTTGATCGGAAGTGTGCGCGCCTGCGGCCGCAATACAGGCTTCCGGCCGGACGAACACCCTAGGATCGCCCATGCGCGTCGCTCATGGCTTGCTCCCGTGCTCCGCCGTCGCCCTGGTATGTGCGCTCGCGGCGTGCGACGGTACAAGACCAGGCCCCGCAACGAACGCCGCCGCGAACGCCACTCAGCCCGCCATCGAGTTGCTCGGCTTCCCCGACTGCCCCAACACCCCCGCGATGCGCGACCACCTCGAGGCGGCGCTCGCGTCGATGGGCCGCGGCTGGACCTTCAAGGACACGAACCAGGAAGAGCTGCCCGAGAACGACCTCCGGCGCGGCTGGCCCACGCCCACGATCCTCATCAATGGCGATGACCTCTTCGGGATGCCCGCTCCCACCGGGCCGAGCATGGGCTGCCGCATGTACCCGGACGGCGTGCCCGATGCGAAGCACATCGCCGACAAGATCAAGGCCGCGACCGAACGGTGAGCCATGCCGGAGACCGGTTCGTCCTGTCTCGGCGTGCCGTGCCCCGCCCCGTTGTGGATAACCCGAACAATCTGCACCGATGATACTCGTTTGTGCGCTCATTCAGGTATCATCGCCCGAATT
>CAZMPE010000163.1:0-6193 GCA_964567955.1 uncultured Phycisphaeraceae bacterium
GGCGGGCTGAGCCCGAACTCCGCCGCGTGGTCATCCATGGCCCCGGCGCGCTTCGCCAGCCAGGTCTTGAGCCGGTCGAGCCCGCCGATCTCGGCCATCGTCGCGGGGGCCCGCACGAACTCGAGCAGCCCCTCGCCCGCGACGAGTTCGCGTTTGCGGTCGAGGATGGTCTCCAGGTCCTTTTCGGTGAACGCGCGGTCGTGCCCCGTGGCCTCGTCGACGAGCTGCTCGACCTGGCGCCGGGTGAGGCCGCGCAGATTGCGATAGATCGCCTCCATCGACTTGCGCGAGATGTCCAGCGTGATCGGGCGTTGGCGGTGCGAGCGGCGCAGCGCGCCTACGACGAGTTCCTCGATCTCCTCCTCGTCGGGCAGCGAGCAGTCAAACCGCGACGAGACCGAGCGCAGCACCGACGGCAGGTCCTCGCGGTGGTCGATCAGCACCAGGCGCCCGCCGGGGCCGCCGGCCGGGTCCGGCATCATCAGCTTGTGGATCAGCTCGCGGCAGGCCCGCAGCGTGCGCTCGTCGGTCAGGTGCCCGAGCAGGTCGCACGCGATGCAGATGGTGGGCTCGGTGAACTCGGCGAAGCGGTAGAGGGCCGCGGCGGGGTTCTCGGTCTCCGCGATCGGACGCGTCCCGGCGAGCAGACCGTCCGTGATCCCGCGCACCGCCGTCCACAGTCGGACGGGAAGGCCCAGACCCATCGCGGCATCGCGGACCAGCCGGAGCGCGAACTCTTCTTCGAAAGTGGGCATCCACACGCACGGAGCGCCGGAGCGCAGCAGGGTCTCCAAGCGTTCCAGATCGCCCATATCACACTCCCGCGGGATTTCTCCCCATGCCGGCCGACATTTGATTCGCCCGAGAGGGAGCCAGAGCCCTGTTTTCAGCGTACCGTATGGCAATACCACGCGGTATCGGGGCGCGACCGCCGCGCCCGGCATGGACCCCGGGCCGGGCCATCTCGCTATCACCAGCAACCGGCGTTGGCACGACGTCGCGGAGGACAGAAATGCGGAAACTATTCGGTATCGTCGCGGGGGTGTTCGGGGTTGTCTTCGCCGCCGCGGCACAGCCGGTGGCCCGCCAGACGCAGGACCAGATCATCCGCAAGGCGCTCGATGTCTCGTCGTACTCGCTCCAGGAGTTCGCGGCTCCCGCGGCCCCGGGTCCGTTCGGCATCAGCGTCCAGCTCGGCGCCTCCGTGTACGACGTCATGCTCGAGCCCAGTTCGGTGCGGGCCGAGGGGTTCAAGGTGATGGTGCAGGGAGCCGACGGCGCGCTGACCGAGGTCGCGCCGCCGCCCGAGAACACGTTCCGCGGCTGGGCCGAGCAGTCGCCCGGCAGTGTCGCCGCGGCGTCGGTCTACGGCACGCAGATCCGCGCGTTGATCCGTCTCGGCGGCGAGGCGGGCACGTGGGCGATCGAGCCCCTGTCCGCGATCGTCCCCGGCGCGCCCGCGTCGGCGCACGTGGTCTACGCCGAGAGCGCGTGGTCCGGCCCGCAGTACACCTGCGGCCTGCGTGACGACGCCGAGCCCGCCGCGGGGCACGGGCACGGCTCGCCCGACATGCCGCTCGTGGCGGAGATCGCCTGCGACGCGGACTTCGAGTTCTACCAGCAGAACGGCTCGAACGTCACCAACACCACCAACGACGTGACGCTCATCATCAACAACATGTCCGCGATCTACAACAACGACTGCCAGATCACCTTCGAGATCACGCAGATCATCGTGCGGTCCAGCGCGGCGTCGAACCCCTACACGACGAGCGTGGCGCAGGATCTTCTCGGCCAGTTCCGCTCGTACTGGCTGAGCAATCACGCCGGCGTCCCGCGCGACCTGGCCCACCTCTTCACCGGCCGCAACCTCAGCGGCTCGACCATCGGGATCGCCTACCTCAACGGCGTGTGCAACAGCAACGCCTTCGGCCTGTCGCAGTCGCGGTACACCACCAACGTGGCCTTCCGGACCGGCCTGACGGCCCACGAGGTCGGGCACAACTTCAGCGCCCCGCACTGCGACACGATCTGCAGCCCGTGCAAGATCATGTGCTCGGGCCTCGGCGGCTGCTCCGGCAGCGTGACGTCCTTCAGCACCTGCGACATCGCCTCGATCACCGGCTACGCCGCGGGCCGTCCGTGCCTCTCGCCGCCGGTCCCGCCGGTCCTGGCCCTGCCGTTCTTCGAGCCGTGGCCCGGCCAGATCATCGACCCGCTCAAGTGGCAGAACAACACCGGGGCGGGCGTGTCGCCGTTCTCGTCCAATCCGCGCAGCGCGCCCAACGCTCTGGCCTTCTTCGCCACCTCCGCCATCGAGACCAAGGACATGGACACGGCCACGCCGAATGTCCCGATCTTCGTCTCCTTCTGGACGCAGCCCAAGGACGCCGAGGCCGGAGAGACCCTGACCGTCAGCTACTGGATCGACTTCGCCAACCTCTTCAACACGCTGAAGGTCGTGGTCTCGGACGGGACGAACCCCAGCCGCTTCATGTACCACGAGGTGAAACTGCCGCTCGATGGGCTGTCCTCCACCAAGTCGCGATTGAAGTTCGCGAGCAACGGGAACAACATCGACGACACCTGGTTCCTCGACGACGTCAGCGTGAGCATCTACTGCCGCGCGGACGTGAACAAGGACCGCCAGCTCAACCTCGCGGACTTCGGGGCGTTCCAGACGGCCTTCGCGACGAACAACCTGCTGATCGCGGACATGAACGACGACGGGTTGCTCAACCTGGCCGACTTCGGCGCGTTCCAGACGCGCTACGCGCTCGGGTGCTATTGACGACATGCGTGCGGGCGGGCCAAGGGAGGCGCCCGCTCCGCGCGCCCCCCGGCTACGCTTGACCCGATGTCCGCCGCGAACGCCGCGCCGATGATCCAGCAGGTCCGCCTCGTCGCGGGGGATATCAAGCTCTCGCACACGGTGTTCGCGCTGCCGTTCGCGCTCCTCGGGGCCTTCCTGGCGCGCCCCGCGCGGGGTGAATGGTCCGTCTTCGCCGGGCAGGCCGCGATCGTCGTCCTGTGCATGGTCTGCGCCCGCACGTGGGCGATGCTCGTCAACCGGCTTGCCGATCGCGCGTTCGACGCGGCGAACCCGCGCACGAGCGGGCGAGTTTTCGCGGCGGGCCGGCTGAGCCCGCGGCGGGGCTGGGCGATCGCGGGCGCGTTCGGCGTGCTGTTTGTCGGCGCGACGGGGCTGTTCCGGTTGTTCCATGACAACCCCTGGCCGCTGATCCTGAGCGTGCCCGTGCTCGGGTGGATCGCGCTGTACTCGTACACCAAGCGGTTCACGTTTCTCTGCCACATCGTCCTGGGGACGGCGCTGGCGGCTTCGCCGGCGGCGGCGGCGATCGCGATCGAGCCCGGCGCGATTGCGGCCATGCCCGCGATCTGGTTCATCGCGGGGATGGTCCTGGTGTGGGTCGCCGGGTTCGACATCATCTACGCGCTGCAGGACATCGAGTTCGACCGGTCGCACGGGCTGTCGAGCATCCCGGCGCGGGTGGGTTGGCGCGGGGCGGTCTGGATCAGCCGGGTCCTGCACGCCGGAGCGCTGGCGCTGCTGGTCTTCGCCTGGCGGGCGGACCCGCGGCTCGGCGTGCTGTTCGGGGCCGGCGTGCTGATCGTGGGGGGGTTGCTCGTGGCCGAGCACGTGGTGCTGGCCCGGCGCGGCCGGGCGGGCCTGCAGATGGCGTTCTTTACGCTCAACGGGGTCGTGAGCTGCACGCTGGGCGTGCTGGGGTGCGTGGACGCCGCACTGATCTAAACCCCCGGCCGCCCCAAAGACCGGGTATTTTCAAACAATTCTGAAAACCATGTGGACTTGGAGCCCGCGGCCCGGCATACTGGCGTCATGGCCAGCATCCAACCGTCGCCGGTCGTTCTTCATGAAGCCCAGGACCGCTTTGTCGCCGCGTGGGGCCAGATGGGCAGCGCGTGGGGCATCAGCCGCACCATGGCCGAGGTGCACGCGCTGCTCTACATCACCGCCGCGCCCCTCTGCACCGACGAGATCATGGAGCGTCTCCAGATCTCGCGCGGCAACGCGTCGATGTCGTTGCGGTCGCTGCTGGAGTGGGGGATTGTCTCGCGGGCGCACAAGCGCGGCGACCGCAAGGAGTATTTCCAGGCCGAGCAGGACGTCTGGGCGATCATGCGGGCGATCGTCCGCGAGCGCGTGAAGCGCGAGGTCGATCCGTTGCTCGCCTCGCTCTTTGAGATCCGCGACCTGACGAGCCTCGAGACCGGGCGGGCCGGCGCCCGCACCAGCGAGGACAAGCAGGCCATGATCGAGCACAACAAGCGGCTCGATTCCATGCTCAAGTTCTTCCAGACCATGGACAAGCTCAGCCACCGGTTCGTCAGCCCCGCGGGGCGCGGCCTGCAACTCGCCGCCTCCATGCTCAACAAGGTCAGCTAGATGTCCGCACTCACGCGAACAACATCCGCGGCACGGCAGAGCGCGACCCGCGTCGCGACCGTCCGGTGGCGCGTCTCCGGGGCGATCCCCGGGCAGCCGCACCTGGCGACCGACCAGTCCGAACAGGCCATCGTCGAGGTCGTCATCGACCTGGCCCGGCAGGGCGTCGCGTCGGCCGCGGCACGGGTCCTCGCCGGCGGCCGGGTCGTCGACCTGGGGGCCGGGGCGGGGACGTGGCTGGAGGAGGGCGGCCTGCTGCACATCGATGTGGCGGGGGTCCTGAGCCTGACCGGCCGCCGGTCCGAAACGGGGCTGGAGGTCCTGTACGCCCGGGCCGAGGTCCTGCACGGCCTGGCCATCCCCGGGGGCCGGTACGAGGTCGATACCGCGACCGTCGAGCCCGGGCCCTAGAGCCCGTTCCAGAACGAGGTGTCGAGGGTGCGGGCACAGGCGGGGCACCTGTGCCGCGAGCCTGGGTAGTTCGTTCCGAAACAGGCTCGCAGATCGGCTTGCAATTGGTGACTCGTTTTGTAGGCTCTCCCCGGACTTGGGCTCGTTTCCGAGGAGGCCGCTCATGGGTCGCGAGACATCAATCGGCGGAGTCGTGCTGGCGCTCCTGATCGTCGGGGGGCTGATCGGCTGGCGGTTCTACAACAAGGGCGAGTCGGGCAACGACATCCTCGATCAGATCAAGCTGGTCGTCGCCGAGTGCCCCAGCTACGAGAAGAACAAGGACTACTTCGACTACATCACCGAGAAGGCCCACGAAGAGGCCTTCGACCGGGCCTACACCATGGGCGGCCGCCGCCGCGCGGCGACCTTTGACGAAGGCAAGTACCTCATCGAGGTATTCGCGGTGATGATCGACCTGGCCAACGCGGACAAGGCGACCGCCGTGGCGACGGAGCTCGCGGTCCTCCGCAAGGAGTACGTCGACACGGGCGGCAGCGGCGCGGGTCGGCGATAGGCCCTCGCGCTCTTTCCGCGCGCGTACAATCGTGCCCCTACCTCTTCGGCGGAGCACGACATGCCCAGCGACACCAAATCGATCCTCGGCCCCGATGGCGCGGCACTCCTGAACCACGAGTCCAAGACGGTCAGCAAGGCGGCGCTGAGCCTGCCCGGGCCCGACTTCGTGGATCGGGTTTTGATTCCCTCCGACCGGCCGCCGGCGGTGCTGCGCAACTTTCAGTCGATCCTCAACCACGGCCGGCTCGCGGGCTCGGGCTTTGTCTCGATCCTGCCGGTCGACCAGGGCGTGGAGCACTCGGCGGGGGCCAGCTTCGCCCCCGAGCCGGCCTACTTCGACCCGGACAACATCGTGAAGCTCGCGCTCGAGGGCGGGTGCAACGCCGTGGCGAGCACGTTCGGCGTGCTGGGAATGGTCGCCCGCAAGTACTGCCACAAGATCCCCTTTCTCGTGAAGTTCAACCACAACGAGCTGATGAGCTACCCCAACACCGGCGACCAGACGCTCTACGGCTCGGTCCGCATGGCGTACGAGATGGGCGCGGTCGCGGTGGGGGCGACGATCTATTTCGGCTCGGCCGAGAGCCGGCGGCAGATCCAGGAAGTCTCCGCCATGTTCGAGGAGGCCCACAGCCTCGGGCTCGTGACCGTCCTCTGGTGCTACACCCGCAACTCCGCCTTCAAGGTCAAGGGCGCCGACGGCAAGAGCACGGACTACCACACCGCCGCGGACCTGACCGGCCAGGCCGACCACCTCGGCGCGACGATCCAGGCGGACATCCTCAAGCAGAAGCT
>CAZMPE010000164.1:0-6179 GCA_964567955.1 uncultured Phycisphaeraceae bacterium
CGACGTCACCGCTCGCGTATTTCTTCGCGAACTCGTTGATGTTCGCCTCGATCGCGAGGACCGGGCGGATCTTGCACCCCGTGAGCTGCCGCAGCCGGTCGATCGTCGGCAGCGACTGGGGCTCGACCATCGCCACGGTCAGCGTCCCGTGGACCTTGAACATCGGGATGACCTTGAGCCGCTCGGCCTCCTCCTCGCCGATCAGCTTGAAGATCGCGGGGTCGATCAGGCCGTGACGCAGCTGGCACCCGCGCACGCCCAGGCAGCGCGCCAGCGCCCGGACCAGCACCGCGTTGCTGATGACGTTCTGCTCGACCAGCATCTCGCCGAGCATGCGCCCCGAGGCACGCTGCTGGGCGAGCGCCTTGGTCAGCTGCTCCTGCGTGATGACGCCGTCCTGCACCAGCGCATCGCCGACGCGCAGCTTGCTGCGGTCCGGCACGCTCGATGGCTTGGGCGACTCGTCGGTCACAGGAAGCTCCGGACGGCCGTGTTCACGTCCTCAAAGTGCTCGAAGTGCGAGGCCAGATCGGTCAGATCAAGCACCTCGCGGATCGTCTCGTTCGTCCCGCACAGCTTCAGCGCCGACCCGCTCTGCGACAGCTCCTCCGTCAGCTCCGAGAGCACCTCGAGGCCGCGGCTGTCGACGAACGGAACGGCCGAGACATCGACCACCAGGCGGCCGAGGCTCGCGGCGATCAGCGCGGCGGCCCTGGCCTTGAACTGGTCGGCGTCCGCCAGCACGAGCGGCCCCCGGGGCTTGAGCACCCGCACCGCACCGGTTGTCTGTTCGATCATCTCCATCGTCCGCCCTCGCACGGCGGGCCGCGGGCCGGCGTCCGCCGGACCGTCATCCCGCCCTCGTTACGCCGCCGCCCGGGCCGGCAGGGAAAGCGTGAACGTGCTCCCCTGGTCCAGCTTGGAGCGCAGGCTGATGTCGCCGCCGTGCATCCGGATCACCTCGCGGGCCAACGCCAGGCCGAGCCCGGTCCCCGTGATGCTCGTGATCCGGCGATCCTTCGAGCGGTAGAACTTCTCGAAGATCAGCTCGGACTCGTCCTCGGCCACGCCGTACCCCGTGTCGGCCACCTCGACCACCAGCTTGTCGTCGACGGTGTCCACCTTCACGATCACCGACCCGCCCTCCGGCGTGTACTTGATCGCGTTCCCGATCAGGTTGTGCAGGGCGAGCACGATCTTGTCGCGGTCGCCGTCGACCTGCGGGAACTTCGGCGGCATCTCGAACCGCAGCGTCAGGCGCTTCTGCTCCGCCGTCGCCTCGAAATCGACCTTCAGGTCCTGGAAGATCGCCTCCAGGCTCACGTCGCCGCGACGCAGCTGCAGCGAGCCGGCCTCGATCTCCGCGACCGAGAGCATGTCGCCGACGATCCGCTCCAGGCGGCGCGTCTCCTGGTTGATGACGTTCAGGCACGTCGCCCGCAGCGTGGGGTCGTTCTCGCCGTCCTCGACCGCCTGCTCCACGTACAGCCGGATGTTCGTCAGCGGCGTGCGCAGCTCGTGCGTCGCATGAGCGACAAACGAGTTCCGCGCCTCGTCCGCGATCCGCTGCTGCGTGACGTCCTCGATCATCACGATCGCCGCGGCGGTGTCGTCGCGACGGACGGGCCGGACGCTGAAGCGCAGCACGCCGCCGCCCTCCGCCTCCGGCCGCTTGACCTCGAGCGTCACCCGCGTCTTGATCGTGCCGCCGACGACGGAGCGGATCAGCTCCAGCACCTTGGCGTCCTTGACGAAGTCGGTGATCACGCCCGTGGCGACCGCCTCACGCTTGGACCGCAGGAAGACGGCCGCGGCGCCGTTGACATACTTGACCTTCAGCTGGTCGTCGACCAGGACCAGGCCCTGCCAGAGCGCATCGCACGCCTGCGTCAGGTCGCCCTTGCCGTCGCGCCGCGATTGCGTCGAATCGAGCGACCGCGAAGACATCAGCTCCTGGCGAAGCTTCTCCCGCTCGCCGAGCAGGCCGTTCCACGCCTGCGCCTCCGGCCCGAACGCCCCGTTGACCGTCAACGCCGCGTGCGTGGATTCGCCGGTGCTCATCGCGATGAGCGCCTCGCGGATCGCGCCCAGGCCGTGCAGCCGCGCACGCATCCGCCGGTACACGAGCAGCAGCGCGATGAGGCTCGTCACGCCGATCACGCAGATCCCCGTCTGGGTCTTCCACGAGGCGGACCAGGGCGAGCCCACGGACGCCGAGAGTTCGATCGCGCCGTCCGACGTGCCCCGCACCGAGAGCGGGATCTGCACCGAAACCACATCACCCTCGGACGCCTGGATCGCGGGAACGCCCCCGGCGCCGGAAACTTCGGGCATGTGCCCCGTCGGATCAGTCAGATTCTTCGGATCGGCGTCGGCCACCACGTGGCCGCCCGCGAGCACGAGCCGGCACGTCGTCAGGTTCTTCTCGAGCGCGGTGTTCGCCACCAGCGTCCGCACGCCGGAGACATCACCCGCCGCCAGCAAACGCTCAGCGCTCTGCGCCAGAAGGTCGCCGATCGCGTTGAGCGATGACTCCCTCTCGGCCCGCAACGCCGCACGCTGGCTGACCAGCGTCCACCACCCAGCCGCGCCCATCGCGAGCAGAAGGATGGCCGCAAGCGCCAGCCCCGTCGATGCCACCATCGACTCGCCGCGGACGAGCAGCCGGCGTCCTACGACGTGTTTGGCTCGATCGAGTTCGCCCATACCGTACCGTCCCCCAATTCTTCGGGGTTTCCTCAAGACACAACGGGTGGTATCGGCGTTGCACGCCCGGACTTGAGGGGGGCATGCGCTATCGGAAGCCGCCGGCGCCGGTCAGACCGGGCCCGCTCCGCCGTGTTGATTCTCGGACGCAACCTGCCACGATATCGGACGGACACGACATGGATGGGTGGACCGACAACGAAAGGACACACCGATGATCGCACGCCGCATCGCCTTCGCCCTGCTCCCCCTCTCCGCCGCCGCACTCCTCTGCATGGCCCCGCCCCCCGCGGCCCCGGACGACGCCGCGGCACCGGACTCCTACAAGGTCGACAGCGTCCACTCCTCCGTCATCTTCCGCGTCAAGCACCTCAACACCGCCAACTTCTACGGCCGGTTCAACGACATCAAGGGCGAGATCTCATGGGATGCCGCCGATTCCTCGGGCAGCTCCCTGTCGATCGAAATCCCCCTCTCCGGCATCGACAGCAAATCCCAGGGCCGCGATCGCCACCTCCGCAGCGCGGACTTCTTCAACGCCGAGCAGTTCCCCATCTGCACCTTCCAGAGCACCTCGATCACCCCGGCCGGCGAGAACACGTACAACGTCGAGGGCGACCTCACGATGCGCGGCGTCACCAAGCGCATCACGGTCAAGCTCGAGAAGACCGGCGAGGGAGAGAGCCGCGGCAAGCCGATTATCGGGTTCGAGACCATTTTCACGGTCAACCGCAGCGACTACGGCATCAGCTACATGCCCGGCGGCCTGAGCGAAGAGGTCACGATCACCGTCAGCCTCGAGGCCGTCCGGTAATCACGGCCCGACCTCGATGAGCGCCGAACAGCAACAGGTCCTCCTGGCGGTCGCCGTTCCCGCGACGATCGCCGTCGTCCTGCTCCTGGTCGGCTGGCGCCCGTGGCGCACGGGCTCGGCCCCGCGCACCGGACCAGTCGCCAGCCCGCTCGCCGCAGGCGCTGGAATCATCGTGGCCGATCTCGCGGTCCGCGGCTGGCACGGCATCGCACCGGCCAGCACGGCACATTGGATGATCCATCTGGCGGCCGCGGGCGCCATCCTCGGCTGGACAATGCCCGCGTGGCACAAGCCCGCCGCGCTGCGACTCTCCGTCCTGGTTCTCGCCTCCGCCGCCGCGGCCTTCGCGCTCGTCCGTTTCCGGGTGCTCTCGACCGGGTTCTGGACCCCCTCCGAATCCGTCGCCTGGCTCGGCGCGCTCACCGCCGTGATCGCGATCCCCTGGATCGCCCTGGACCGCCTCGCGGTCCGTGCCAACGGCGCGAGCCTCCCGATCCTCCTCTGGGCAACCGCCTCCGGCTCCGCCGCCTGCCTCCTCCTCGGCGCGGCCGAATCGGCCCTGGCCCTGCTCGCGGGCGCCGCCGCGGCGACACTCGGGGCCTTTGTTCTGCTCGCCTGGTGGCGGCCGGCGCTGCCCGCCCTGAGGCCCGCGATTCCGGTTATCTCACTGGTCGTGCCCGGGCTGCTCGTCCTGGCGATCCCAAAGAGCGACGACGCCCTGCCGCGCTACGCCGCGGCCTTGCTCCTGGCCGCCGCGCCCGTCGCCGGCTGGCTGCGGGTCCTTCCGCCGTTGTCTTGGGCCAGGCCGTGGATCGGAACGCTGGCCTCGTTCCTGATCGCCGCAGCGATGATCGGCTGGGCCGTCGTCATCGCCGAACGCCAGTTCATCCCGTTCGACAGCCCCTGACCGCCCGGACGCTCCAAAGGCCCCCGGTCGGGAGTGCCGATGGTTGCCCGGAGCCCCCTGTGTGTTAACCTTGTACCGCGGCGTCCGCCCCGGGAGACCACCATGAGCCATCTTTACCAGACCGTCCTGCTCTTCGGCGCCCCGGGGGCGGGCAAGGGCACGCAGGGCAAGATCCTCGGGTCGATCCCGGGGTTCTTCCACCTGTCGTGCGGCGAGGTCTTCCGCACGCTCGACCTGCACTCCGAACTCGGCAAGACGTTCTACGAGTACTCCTCCCGCGGCGAGCTCGTCCCCGACGACGTCACGGTCCGGATGTGGCAGGAGAACATGCGGGCCCAGACCGTGCTGAGCAAGTACAAGCCGCACGCCGACCTGCTCGTGCTCGACGGCATCCCGCGCAACGCCAACCAGGCCAGGCTGCTCGAGAAGCACCTCAACGTGCTGCTGATCGTCCACATGGTCTGCCAGGACAAGGAAGCCATGATCCAGCGCCTCCGCCGGCGCGCGCTCAAGGAGAACCGCGCCGACGACGCCCGCGAGGACGTCATCCGCCGGCGCTGGGATGTCTACGAGCAGGAGACCTTCCCCGTCCTCGAGTGCTACCCGCAGTCCATCATCCGGACCGTCGACGCGATCGGCTCGCCCGCCCGCGTCCTCGAACACATTCTCGAGGCCGTCGTCCCGATCCAGGAATCCCACTTCAACAACCCGGTGACCGGCGAGCCCGTCCAGCCGGAAGAGGCCCCCAGGCCCACCCACGCGCGCCGGGGCTTCACACTCATCGAACTCCTCGTCGTCATCGCCGTCATCGCCCTGCTCATCGGGATCATCCTCCCGGCGCTCGGCGCGGCACGCACGCAGGCCCGCGGGACGGCCTGCGGCAGCCGCCTGCAGCAGCTCGGCGTCGGTCTCGCGATGTACATCACCGATTACCCGGACCGGCTGCCGCAGGCCAAGGGCCCGCTCCCCGGCGGCGGCTCGGCCATCATCGGCGCGCTCTTCGGCGGCAAGAAGGGCCAGCTCCCGTTCTACGGCATCAACACGATCGGCGCCGAGCGGCGCCCCATGAACAAGTACGTCTGGGACGTCGCGGTGCCTCCGGACAGCGACGCCCAGGTCGTCGAGGTCGATGTCTTCCGCTCCCCCGCGGACCGCGGCGCCGAGAACACCGGCGTCCCCATCCCGGGGATGGACCGCACCGATTCCATGTACCACCTCGTCGGCTCCAGCTACACGCTCAACGATCACGCCCTCAACGGCGAGCAATCCGCCACCCTCGTCCCGAACAACGGCGGGAAGATGCCCTTCATCCACGACACGACAAAGACCTGGGTCCTCGGCGCCCACCCGATCTACAACTTCCAGGAAGACGGCGACCGCGGCATGCGCTGGTACACAAAGAACAAGGTCGAGACCAACCTCCTGTTCCTCGACATGCACGTCCGCATCCGTGTGACCGTCCCCAACATCCCGGGACAGGTCGAGAACACGACGGACGATTACACCTTCCTGCCGACGCCGAACTGGCCGGTCTAAGCCCCGCCGGCCCGTGGAACGAACCGAAACCGGCAATTGACCCCGAGGTCGTCTCAAACCGTGCCACCGACGAAGGTGCTCTGACCGTCCTCGGTGCGCCCCCGTTCGACAGCTCGTCTCCACACTCATCTCAGCCCGTGCCACCGAGGACGGTGCTCCGACCGTCCTCGGTGCGCCCCCGTTCGGAACATCGCCCCCACACTCGTCTCAACCCGT
>CAZMPE010000165.1:0-6172 GCA_964567955.1 uncultured Phycisphaeraceae bacterium
CCGGCGTCGAGGGTCGACGAGCGCATCCGGGCGATCCGGCGCGACATCTGGAAGCTGGGCGAACTCAGCCGTGCAACGGGCGTCGCCCTGGAAGAGATGCTCGCGCACCACGAAGACCAGAAACAGGTCAACGAGCTGATCGGGCGCGTCTACAAGATGCGCGACGAGGTCAACACACTCAAGGACGCCCGCCGCCTCGTCGACCGCCTGAACCAGGCCGGCGAGTTCAACCGCGTCAAGGCCGACCGCGCGCTCGGCTACGCCACAGAGCTGACCCCGCTGGAGCGCCAGCGCCGCCAGATCGAGCGCGATATCGCCAACGTCCGCTGGCTCGCCGATGCCGCCGACCAGCTCGGCGGGATGATCGACGACGGCATCAAGTGCCTCGCGGGGGCGCCGAAGATCACCCGCGATCCCCCTCCCGCCGACGAGACCTCGCCGAACGCCGCCGACCGAAGGCCGGCCGCGAAGCGGATGATCAAGGCTCTCATCCCCATCGACTTCGAAACCGGCGGCCTCGACACGCCGCGCCGCATCGACGCCCCGTTCCTTGACGGCCTCAACCCGCTGCAGCTCGCCCTCGCGCGCCTTGCCCGCTGCACGCGCCTCGACGGCGTCGTCCTGATCTGCGCCGACCCGGAGCGCGCCCGCCGCCTCGTCGGCGCGCCGCCCGCGGGCCTCACCGTCGAGTTCGCCCCATGCGACGGCCCGCCGATGGGCGCCCGCGCCAGGCCCGTCGGCGTTGCGCGGCTCTGGGCCGCTCCGTGCTGGCGGGCCGGCCTCGCCGGGTCGACGATCTACGACGAGGTCGCCTGCCCCGTCACCATGGCCCCGATCATGGACCGTCTCAAGATCGACGCCGGCGTGCTCGTCGGCGCGGACTGGGCGCTCATCGATCCGCAACTTGTCGACGATGTCATCGAACGGCACCTCGAGCGGCCCGATCGACGGCGCATCGCCTTTGCCCAGGCGCCGCCGGGCCTTGGCGCCTGCCTCGTGGAGCGCGGCCTGATGGGCGAACTGGCCGCCCGCGCCGAGTCCGCCGGTGTCTTCGCCAGCCTCGGTGCCGCGCTCGGGTACATCCCCATCGCGCCCACCTCCGACCCCATCGCGGCGGCATGGTGCGTCAGCGTTCCCGCAGAGATCCGCGACTCGCAGGCCCGATTCATCCCGGATTCCGAGCCGCGCCGGCGACTGCTCGCCGCCGCCCTCGAGCCGCTCGGGGCCGGCATCCGAGGAGCATCCGCGGCGGAGATCGCCCGCCTCGTCGCGTCCTGTCCCGCCGCCGACTCCGTGCCGCACGAACTCCTGCTCGAGCTCTGCACAGGCCGGCGCGCCGGCGGTCGATCCGCGTGGCTCCAGCGTTCCGCCGAGCCGCCCGAGCGATCCCCGATGCCCGTGGAACTGGCGCGCCGGATCTTCGAGGACCTCGGCGACGGGCGTGCCGACGCCGTCGTCACGCTCACGGGCGCCGGTGATCCGATCCTCCACCCCGACCTCTCCCGCGTCATCGCCGACGCAAAGCGAGCCGGCATCGCGGCGGTCCATGTCCGTACCGATCTCATCGCCGACCGCTCCGTCGTCGACACGCTGCTCGACAGCGGCGCGGACGTGATCAGCGTCGACCTGATGGCCGAGACCGCCGAGACCTACCGGCGCATCATGGGCGCCGACCACTTCGCGACGGTGCGCGCGAACCTTGAGCACCTCATCAAGCGCCGCGCGGGCGCCGGCGGCCTGCCGAGGCCGTGGATCGTCCCTCGCCTGACCCGATGCGACGCCGTCTATCAGGAGATCGAGTCCTTCTTCGATCGGTGGATCATGTCCGCGGGCGCCGCCGTCATCGACCCGCGCCCCGACGGCGCCGGCCCCGAGCGCATCCAGCCGCTCCCGCCGCCCGCCGGCGCGGCACGCCGCCTGTGGCGTTCGCGCATGCTCGTCCTGTGCGACGGGCGCGTGCCGATGGGCGAGCGCGACCTCGGCGGCGAGCGCGTCGCGGGCGACGTTTCCAAGGAGCCTCTCGCCGACATCTGGAAACGCGTCGAGGCCCACCGCCGCCGCATGTTCGAGACCCACGGGCCCGCTCAGAGCGACCTGTGGACCGGCCTCTAGAGCCCGCCCACGTGCCAACACCGCCGGCCCAATCCGCTCTCGCGATCATCCTCGCCCGCGCGGGCAGCAAGGGCGTCCCCGGAAAGAACGCCGCGATACTCGCCGGCCGGCCCTGCGTCGGCTGGACGATCGACGCCGCGTCGAACGCCGCACGAGTAGGGCGGGTTGTCGTATCGACGGACGACGGCGCTGTCGCGAGCGCGGCGCGCGCCGCAAGGGTCGAACTCATCGAGCGCCCGACCGATCTCGCAACCGACACCGCCCGTGTGGACGATGCCGCACGCCACGCCCTCGGCGTCATCGAGGAACGCTCCGGCAAGCTTGCCGACGCCGCGCCCATCGTGATCCTGTACGCCAACGTGCCGGTGCGCCCCGCGGGCCTGATCGATCGCGCCCTCGCCCTGCTCGCCGACTCGGGCTGCGACTCCGTGCAGAGCTACGCCCCCGTCGGCAAGAACCACCCCTGGTGGACGGCCCGCGTCGATCCCAACGGCGTCGTGCGCCCATGGGAGGGCGATGTGCTCAACCACGGCATCTTCCGCCGGCAGGAACTGCCCCCCGCGTTCGTCCCCGACGGCGGGGTGATCGCCCTGTCGCGGCGGGCTCTTGTGTGCGCCATTCCCGGCGTGCCGCCCGGCCCGCACGCTTTCTTCGGAAGGGACCGGCGCGCCGTGATCAACGACGACGGCGCGGTCATCGACATCGACGCGCCCGTCGATCTGCTCGTGGCCGACGCCATCCTCGGGCGGCGAACGTGAAGATCGGCACGCGCCAGATCGGCGGCCTCCCCTACGTCATCGCCGAGATCGGCGTGAACCACGACGGCTCCGTGGATCGCGCTCTCGCCCTCGCCGACGCCGCGGCACACGCCGGGGCCGACGCGGTCAAGCTCCAGTTATTCCGCGCCGACCTGTTGATGAGCCGGGCCGCCCGGCTCGCCGCGTACCAGAGCGCGGCCGGCGAATCCGACCCGGTCGAAATGCACGCGCGCCTCGAACTGCCCATCGACGCTCTCGCCGCCGTCGTGGAGCGAGCCCACTCGCGCGGCCTGCACGCGATCGTCACGCCGTTCAGCGTCGAACTGGTGCAAGTGGCCGACCGGCTCCCGTGGGACGCCTTCAAGACCGCTTCGCCCGATGTCATCAATCGCCCGTTGCTGGATGCCGTCGCCGCCACCGGCCGACCGATGATCGTCAGCACCGGCGCGGCGACGATGGACGAAGTGGAGCGAGCTGTCGGCTGGCTGGCCGGCGCCCGCGACCGGCTCGCCCTGCTCCAGTGCGTCAGTTGCTACCCGACGCGTCCCGAGGATGCCTCGATTGCGGCGATGGCCGACCTGCGCCGCGTGGGGGGCGTTCCCGTCGGATACAGCGACCACACGACCGCCGTGGATACCGGCGGCGTCGCGGCGGCGCTCGGCGCGGCGATCCTCGAGAAGCACCTGACGTACAGCAAGTCCGCCAAGGGCCCGGATCACGCGGCGTCGCTCGAGCCCGCGGAGTTCGCGGCGTACGCCTCACTGGCGCGCGACGAGGGGGCGCTGCGGGCCTGGCTCTCGGGCACGGCGCCGCTCGCCCGCGACCCGCGCCACGGAAACCCGGAGAAGCGCGTCCTCGACTGCGAGTCCGACGTCCGGCTCGTCTCGCGCCAGTCGCTCACCACCCGGCGCGCCCTTCCCGCCGGTCACGTCATCGCCCGCGACGACCTGACCATCAAGCGCCCCGGGACGGGGATCGAGCCGTGGAAGATCGACGAGGTCGTTGGCCGGCGCCTGATCAGGCCGGTCGAGCCGGACACGCCGCTCGTTGGCGAGGATTGGATGTGACGGCTTGTTTTCTACGCTGCGCAGGAGCGCGTGGCCGAGCCTCGACTTGGCAGGTATTCGTCTTCTCTGGTATTCAGTTCAGGAGCATCTCACATGCATTACCGGCCAGGCATCGCTGTATTCTCTCTATTCGCGGTCGTCCCCAGCGGTTTGAGCATTGCTCAAACGCTGCCAAGTCATGGTTATGAATTCGCAAAGATTGGTCATCCGGGAAACCGGGACACGATCCCAAGCGAGGTGCCGTTGCGGCCCTGGCTGGAGGTCGGGCGCGTGGACTATGTGTATCGGATCTCGACGACCGAGGTAAATGCGACGCAATGGCTGGAGTTTGTCGAGGCATACGCGCCGTACTGGACGGGTTCGCCAAGTGATCCAAGTTTCACAAGTTGGTACATCTACCCAGGGGCCGGGCAGTACGTGATCCAGCCTGGCGCGGAGCACTGGCCCGTGCAAGTGTCATGGGAGTCCGCGGCACGGTACTCAAACTGGCTGCACAATGGGAAGGGATCTGGGCAGGAGGCATTCGAGAACGGTGCTTACGACACCTCCACGTTCACGATCGACCCGCAAACGGGTAACTACAACCACCAGAGAACGCACAATCCCGATGCGACCTTCTGGCTTCCCACGTGGGATGAGTGGGTGAAGGCGGTTCACTACGATCCGAACCGTTACGGGGCGGGGGTTGAAGGATACTGGCAGTACCCCAATGCCTCCGACACCTGGTTGATCAGTGGCCTACCGGTGAACGGCGGCGAGACAAATGCCGGACCGGCGCTGATCACCGCGGGCGTGTGGGGAATGGACGTCGGGTCGTACCCTTACGTGATTGCTCCCTGGGGGCTGCTCGACTCGTCCGGCGGTTGGAGCGAATGGACCGAGGACGTCCTTCCGATGACGAGTGGTCTTCGTAGAGCCATGGGATCGTACCAGCGCGACCAAGCCTTCATGGTGACTGATCGGCTCGACGATCTGGGCTATTTCACGCCGCCCAACTTCGGACTGAACGGAATTCGACTGGCTTCACCGATTCCAGAGCCAGCGAGCATCGCTATCGTTACGAGTGCAGTGGTCATTTCCTTAACACGGAGGCGAATATGACGCGCGTGGGAGACGATCAACTCGCCGGGCACGCGCGACCTGGTGTTGCGCCTGAAATCAGGCTACTCGAAAACGGTTGACCGGCACGACCACTTCCTGCCGAACCGCTCTGGCTCGAACGCCCTCAAATGCAAGGGCATTACGGCGACCGGTGTCGCCGTCGGAGAATACGACTACTACTTCACGTATGATCCGTGAGATTGACTGAAGTCCGTCCACTCCGGGTCGCCGTCATCACCGGCTCGCGCGCCGAGTTCGGGCTGTTGCGCCCCGTCATGCACGCGATCCGCGAACATCCGCGCCTCGAACTGTTCGTCATCGCCGCGGGCTCACACCTCGTCAGCCCCGCCGAGACCTACCGCGAGGTCAAGGCCGAGTTCGGCGAGTTCATCGCCGACGCCGTCCCCATGCAGGTCGCCGGGCGTACCGGCCGCCTCGAGGACGCCGAGGCCGTCGGCGCCGGCATCTCCCGCTTCGCCCGCGCCTACGCCCGGTGCACGCCCGATTGGGTCGTCGCCCTCGGCGACCGGATCGAGGCCTTCGCCGCCGCGGCCGCCGCGAGCATCGGCGGCTTCGCCCTCGCGCACATCCACGGGGGCGACCGGGCCGAGGGCGTCGCCGATGAAGCGATGCGCCACGCCATCACCAAGCTCGCCCACCTCCACCTGGCCGCGACCGAAGAGTCCGCGCAGCGCATCATCCGCATGGGCGAGCGCCCCGAGCACGTGACCGTCGTCGGCTCGCCGGCCATCGACGGGCTCTCGGACATTCACCCGCTCGACGACGCGGCGTTCGCCGAACTCGGATCGCCCGACACACTCCTGCTGATGCACCCGGTCGGGCGCGACGACGATGCCGAGGCCGCGGCGGCAACCGCTGTCCTCGACGCGATCAAGGGCCGGCGCGTGCTCGCCCTTCATCCGAACCTCGATCCCGGGCGCAACGGCGTCCTGCGCGCCCTCGAAGCGCGCTCCTCAGCCATCCGGCTCGTCACCCACCTGCCGCGTGAGCGGTTCATCGGCTTGCTCCGCCGCCTGGCGGGCACACGCGGCCTGATCGTCGGCAACTCCTCCGCCGCCCTCATCGAGGCCGCGGCCCTCCGCGTTCCTGCCGTTGACATCGGCCCCCGCCAGG
>CAZMPE010000166.1:0-6171 GCA_964567955.1 uncultured Phycisphaeraceae bacterium
CGCCCGCTTGTAATCGAAGAACAGCGTCTCCGCGCAACGCTTGCCCTCGTCGTAGCAGGCGCGCGGGCCGATCGGATTCACGCTCCCCTTGTACGACTCGGGCTGCGGGTGGACCTCGGGGTCGCCGTACACCTCGCTCGTGGAGGCCTGCAGGACCTTCGCGCGGCACCGTTTGGCCATGCCGAGCATGTTGATCGCCCCCAACACGCTGGTCTTCATCGTCTTGATCGGGTTGTACTGATAGTGGCCGGGCGCCGCCGGGCAGGCCATGTTGTAGATCTCATCGACTTCCACCCACACGGGGTGCGTCACGTCGTGACGGATGAGTTCGAAGTTGGACTTCCGCAACAGGTGCTCGACGTTGCTCTTCTGGCTCGTGAAGAAGTTGTCCAGGCAGATGACATCGTGCCCCTGCTCGACGAGTCGGTCGCAGATATGTGAACCGAGGAATCCGGCGCCGCCCGTCACGAGGATCCGCTTGACCTTTGACATAGGGCAAAGGGTAGATCGGAAGGCGCACCCGGAACAGCGGGTCCCGGGATTCCGCCCGGAAGGCTCAGCGTGCCGCCGCCAGCGCCTTCGCGTAAGCCGCGATGCCCTCGACCGGCTTGCACGCGGGACGCCAACCGAGACCGGCCGCCGTCGCCCCGATGTCCGCCAGCGTGAAATCCTGGTAAAAGCGCCGGATCTCGGGCGGCATGTCGAAGTACTCGGTCGGACGGTCTCCCGGCGACAAGCCCAACCCGGTCCGGATCGCCCCGACCATCTGTTCAAACGATGTCGCGACGCCCGAGCCGACGTTGTACACGCCCGGCTTCGGATCGGCCTTCCCGCCCAGCCCCGCCGCCGCGAGCGTGCAGCCGACGACGTCGTCCACGTGGACCTGGTCCCGGGCCTGCGAGCCATCCTTGAACAGCCGCGGCCGGCCGCCGGCGAGCAGCTGGAGGGTCAGCTGGCGCACCATGGAGGCCATGCGTCCCTTGCACTCCTCGCCCGGGCCGAAGACGTTGAAGTACCGGAGCCCGACCACGCGCGGCTCGGGCTCGCCCCGCGCCACGCGCTCGCGTGCCACGCGCCGGTGCTCGCACTCCATGAGCCACTTGGAGAACCCGTAGACGTTATTGGGGCGCCCCGCCGCGTCGAGCGGGAAGGCCACCCGGTCGCGAGACTGCCCCGGCGTGCCGTACGTCGCGGCGCTCGACGCGTACGCCAGCGGAACCCCGGCCCGCACGCACGCGTGCAGGATCGGCAGGAACCCGTCGAGATTCTCGCGAACCATCTCGCGCTCATCCGCCAGCGTCGTGTCCGTCACCGCCGCCTCGTGGATGACCGCCACGGGCCGCAGCCGCTCCAGCAGCGTCTCGAAATCAAACCCGACGGTCGATTCCGCGATCAGATCGCCGTCGAAGGGCCCGCACCCGCGACGATCGCACGCCGCGACCAGGCAGGCGAACGAACCCGTCCGGAAGGTGTCGATCACGCAGATGCGCGGCCGCGGATCGCGCATCAGCAGGGCCGCAACGATATTGGACCCGACGAAGCCCGCTCCCCCGGTCACGATGTACGTCGGCGTTTCGGGCATCGGTCGAATGGTAGACAAGCGGCCGCGCCGGCTCAGCGCGCGCCGGGCTTGTGCGGGATCCTCAGGACCTGACCCAGCGACAGGTCGTCCTCATTCCTCAATCGGTCGCGATTGGCCTCGAAGATGAACCGCGTGAAGCTCGTGCTGCCGTAGTACAACCGGGCGATCTCGCCGAGCGTCTCGTTCTTGCGCACGATGTGCTCGCGGACCGGCTCCTCCGTGGAAACCGGCGCGGGCCGGACGCTCGGGACGGCCGGTTCGACGCCCGCCAAGGCCGGAGGCAGGGCCCGTGGCGTGCCCGGCTTCTCATCGCCAAACGCGATCTTCCGGCTCGTCGGCCAGAGCCAGAAGGCGCCGACCCAGAGGACAGCCAGGGCCAGGAACCCCGCACACAGGCGCGATGATCGATCGTCCATGACCGGGCCCTCCGGACCCCGCGTCAACCCTGCCGGGGCGGGAACACCGTTTCCTCAGCGGTCTTGTCTCCCCGACGAGACCAGACCAGGGGTGCACCCAGCGCGACCGAACTGGCCGTGCCGATGACGAT
Source organism: uncultured Phycisphaeraceae bacterium (assembly GCA_964567955.1). Taxonomy (GTDB): domain Bacteria; phylum Planctomycetota; class Phycisphaerae; order Phycisphaerales; family UBA1924; genus CAZMPE01. Next base: position 2,130 of record CAZMPE010000166.1, read on the forward strand.
GCCCAGCCCCAGAGAATACGCGAACGGGCGCAGCACCTCGCCGCCGATCAGATACAGCACCAGCGTCGAGAGAATGGTCGTCGTGCCCGTCATGACCGTCCGGCCCATCGTCTGGTTGATGGAGGCGTTCACGATCGTGCGGCTCACGTAGTTCAGCTTGCCGCGGTTCTCGCGGATGCGGTCGAGCACGACGATCTTGTCGTTGATCGAGTATCCAAGGATGGTCAGGATGGCGGCGACAACGATGAGGTCAATCTTGAACGCCCCCAGCCCGAGCGACTGGGCGAGCGGCGTATTGGCGTCGTAGATGATCTCCGCCATCGCGATCAACCCGATCGCGGAAACGCAGTCCAGCAGCGTCGGCACGATCGCCGCCACCGAGAACCGGATCGAGTTGAACCGGACCCAGACGTAGATGATGATGAGGATCGCGCTGATGACGACGGCGCCGATCGCTTCGGCGGCGAACGACGCGGCGATCTCCGGGCTGAACGCCTGCACGCTGAAGAAATCCGTGGGCTGGGTGAGCGCCTCGCGGACCAGACGCCACTCGACGTCGCGCAGTTCCGCCCCCCAGCGCTGCTCGCCGCTGAAGATGCTCAACTCCGCGTCGGCGCTCACCAGCACCGCCGACGCCACCGCCTGCTCGTCGCCGCGCAGGATGATCAGGTCCGTCCGCCGTCCGAGCGTCGACGAGAAATCCGGCTCCGTCCGGATCTGCGTCAGGCGCTCCTTGAGCGCCGCGAGCGGCTGCGGCGGCGTGATGTTGTCCAGGACGATCGCGACGCCGCCGAGGAACGGCTGCACGTCGTTGCGCACGCCCGGGCGGTCGATGCTGTCGCCCAGCTGCGCGTTCGTGATCGGGTAGGCCGGCGCGTCGGCGCCGTCGACCACGTCGCTGCCGTCAAACCGGACCTGTGGCTGCGCGTCGATGACGTCCTGGAACGCCTGGCCGACCGCGCTCTTCAGCGAGGTCACGTCCGTCACCAGCGATTTGATGCGGAAGCGATTCGACGTCGTCCCGCCCTCCAGCGCGTTGGTCACGACGATCTCGGCGTTCCGCAACTCGAGCAGCGAGGGGATATCACCCGCGGAGTTGGTCACCCGGTCGGCCACCTCCTGGCGTGTCATCAGCAGGGGCTTGCCCGCCTCCGTGTCCTTCAGCTTGATCGCGATCTCGGTGCCGCCGACGAACTCGGTCGCCAGCATGTCGCGCCCGCGAACCACGATCATGAACAGGCCAAGCCCGATGAGCCCGGCGAACACGGTGTAGAAGATCGGCCGGTACTTCATCCAGTCCACGTTGAAGTGGAACAACCGCTGCACCGCCGGCACCGCGAGCGGCAGCATGCTCGTCCGGCGCCAGCCCACCTTCTCCACGAAGAAATCGAAGAGCAGACGCGTGAAGAAGAGCTGCGTGAAGAGCGTCGTCACCACGCCGATGCTCATCGTCAGGCCGAATCCGCGGATCTCGGGCGTGCCGACGAAGTACAGCACGATGCACACGATCAGGTTCGTCAGGTTGCCGTCGACGATCGCCGAAAGCGCCCGGTCGTACCCGAGCCGGACCGCCGTTCTCAGGTCCGCGCCCTTGAGCATCTCCTCGCGCAATCGCTCATAGATCAGCACGTTCGCGTCCACCGCCATGGCGATCGTCAGGATGACGCCCGCGATCCCGGGCAGCGTGAACGCCGAGCCGCCCAGCGCCATCAATCCCACGAGCAGCGTGCAGTTGAGCACCAGCGCGGTCGTCGCGATGAGGCCGCACGCGAAGTAGTAGAACGTCATGAACGCCGCGCAGATGAAGAACGAGATCACGCCCGCGTACAGGCCCTGCCGCAGGTTGTCCAGGCCCAGCTCCGGTGCGACGTTGTCCTCGCTGATCGGCTCCGGCGAGAGCTTCGCCTGCAGCGAGCCCGCCGCCAGCGTCCGGATGATGTAGTTCAGCTCCGCCGCGGGGAAGTCGCCCGTGATCTGCCCCGACCGGCTGATCTTGCCCTCGAGCGTCGGCGCCGTGTAGACCTGGTCGTCCAGCAGCACCGCCATCTGGTTGCCGAGGTGGTTCGCGGTCAAGCGGCTCAGCAGCTGCGCGCCCGCCGGGTCCATCGTGAAGTTGATCGCGGGACGCCCGAACTGATCGGACCCGGGGAACGCGCCCTCGACCCGCCAATCGCCCTCGGCCCGGGTCAGCTGGCTGCCCGGCGTCGTCCAGCAGAGCATGTAGAACTCGCCGTCGAGTTCCTCGACGACATACGTCCGCGCCGCGAAGAACGCCTGCGGATTCTCCGTCAGCGCCTTGAGGTCCTGAAGGCTGTCGTACCACCCGTCGATCTTGTTGATCTTGAACCAGCGGACATCGTCCGTGCGGGCGTTGCGCGGCCCGCGATCCCGGAACTGCGACCGCATCTCCGACTCCAGCGCGGGGTCCGAGTCCGCCTTCACCGTGATCCGGAAGTCGAGCACGCCCGAACCGGCCAGCAGCCGCTTCAGATCGCCCGGGTCATCGAGCGACCGGCGCTCCGACACATAACGGGTGTGGGCCGCGACAGCACGATCGATCGCCGCCACCGCCGCCGGGTACCGGTCCCGCAGCCGCTGCAGGGCCGAGGCCCGCGGGCTCGGCAGCGTGATCGCGATCCCCGTCTCGCGGTCGAGCAGCACCCGCGCCTTGGCCGGCAGCGTCAACGCCCGCCGCACGTCGTCCGACGAGACGTCCGCATCCAGCACCGCCGCCCGCGCCGCGTCGTACGCGAGTTCGGCCTGCGCTGCGGCCGCGACCAGCCCGTCCAGACGGGCGGTGATCGCCTCGACCTGCGCCGCCTCGGCCCCGGACTGACGCGCCTGCTCCAGTTCCGCCTGGGCCGCGGTCAGCTGCGCGCGGGTGGCCTGGACGCCGTCGTACGCCGCCGCGGCGTCCGTAATCAGCTTCTTGTGCAGTTCCTTGGCCTTGATCGCGGCATCGATCGCGGCCTGCAGTTCGGCGGCACGCTGCGTCTCACCGGCGGCGGAGGCTTCGCCGGCGATCCGGCGCAGGTCGTCCAGCATCCCCCGGTCATCGAGCAGCGCGTCGATCCGCTGCTGACGCTCCGCTCCGGAGGCGCGCATCGCCTGCTCGAACTGATCGGGGCGGATCCTGGCCCGATCCAGGTCCGTCAGCGCGTTCTCGAGCCGCCGCTTGAGTTCCTTCACCGCGGCGCTCGGCAGCGGCATCGTGATCTCGATCCGGTCCTCGCCGCGCTTCACCATCGAGATGTCGGACTGCGCGTTCGGATCGACACGCTGCTTGAGGATCTCGATGATCCGCGGGATGACGTCGATGCCACGCTCGTTGGGCCCGAGCTGGACGGAATAGACCAGGCTCACGCCGCCGCTCAGGTCCTTGCCGAGCCGGATGTTCTTCTGCGGCGGCCAGATCGACGCCGCCGCGATGAGCGTGACGACGAGCACGATGACGAAGTTTCGGAGCAGTCTGGGCATGCGTGTCGGGCGTCCCTGTTGGGCGGGGGAGGCGTCGCCCCCGGCGTTCGTTCAAAAGTGACCTGTGTGCTCGGCGGGCCGAGGCGTGCTAGACCCTGCTGGGCTCTCCCGGTTTCACCTCGACCTCCGTCACGGAGCCGGCGCTCTTGTCGCGGCTGGAGCGCAGCACCTGCTGGATCGCCGAACGGGCGAACCGGACGCGCGTGTTCGAGGCCTCGTCCACACGAAGCACGATCTCGGCATCGTGCAGTTCAACGACCGTGCCGATGACGCCGCCGACCGTCTGCACGCGGTCGTTGCGCCCGAGTTCGGCGAGCATCGTCGCCCGGCGCTTGCGCTCCTTGCGCCCGGACATGCCCGTGATCATGAACAGCACGATCATGAACAGACCCACCATCAGCAGCATCTGCATGCCGCCGCCGCCGGCGGGCGGCGGGCTCGTCCCCGGAGCACCCGTCGCGCCGGGCTGGCCCGCGGGGTTCGGCTGCGCGGTCGTGGACTCGCCGGGGACGACGGGTCCGGCCGGGGGCTGGCCGACCTGGGCCAGAGCCCAGGACTGCCACAA
>CAZMPE010000167.1:0-6157 GCA_964567955.1 uncultured Phycisphaeraceae bacterium
AGAGAGGGCTGTTCAGCCAGCCAGAATGATGTACGCCTGCCTTGTCGTACGCCTTGATTCCTTGATTTGAGATTACGACGATGTGATCAAACCCGATCGCAATCTCCGGATCTGAACGCGTCTGTGGATTCACACCTTCGACCAGCCACGCTTGGAACGGCAAGAATGTCGGCGTGCTGCACCCCGCGTAGCGCCCCGGCTCAGGGTCGATCGTCTGGGCCAGGATACCCGGCCCCCCCCTAACAAAACGACCAGAGTCAACCGGGGTGTCAAGCTCCTAGAGGTGCCCATGGACCAATCCTCACCCGTGCGCCGTTCGGCCGGCGTTCCGTGAGGAAATCTAACTCAAATCGGAGTCAGATTCAAGCCAAACGTCACGTCTTGCTGCTACCCGCATGTTGCTTCCCGACGCCCATCCGCGCCTCATGTCACGGTCGTTCGAGACGGCATCGCGCCAAGATCGGCAAACAACATCAGCGAGACATGGACACTCAATCTCACGGCCCGCGTGCGACTCGGCCTCAATCGGCGAGGAGTTCCTGCCGATGCGAGTTCAACTCCCGTGCCCTGAACAAGCCGGAGGCAAGGTTGAGATGATCTCGCGCGATTCCTTGCGACTGCGCCGCAACCTGATTTCGGGGAATCACCGCTCTTCGACGCCGCCAAGCGCGCCGGCATGCGGACCATGGAGGACGACGCCCGCGCCAAGGTCGCCCGCGGCCTCACCACCGAGGACGAGACCCGGCGCGTGCTCTTCTGATCACCCGTTCCGCTCGTGCCACGCCCGCAGCACCTCGGCCTCGCGGTCCGGCTTGATCCCCGCCTGCAGGCTCGACCGGCGCTCCTCCGGCATCCCCCGCCAGAACTCCAGCGTCGCCCGCACCGTTTCCGCCACCGGGCGGAACGTCAGCCCCGCCCCCATCGCCGCCGCGTTGCTCCGGCGACCGAACACCCCGCCGTCCCCGTCCGGCGGGACCCACACCGGCATGTCGCCCCAGGGCGAAACACTCATTTCCTTGAGGAACGCCGCGTCACACCATGTGAATCGCGCGTCGGATCCGGAGACCGTCCTGCACTCATCCAGGAGCGAGCCGATTCCGTACGTCCGCTGCGGCGTCGGCTCGGGCCCCAGGGCGTTGTACACGCCGAAGACGCCGCGCTCCACACAGCGGACGATCCACTCCGCGAGGTCCCGTACGTCGATGAACTGGATCGGGTCCGATGGTGATCCCGGGGCCAGCACTTCTCCGCCCTTGGCGACGCGCACTGGCCAATAGGTGAATCGGTCCGTGGTGTCGCCGGGTCCGACGATCAGGCCCGGCCGGATGTTCGTCGCGCGACCCGGCATGGCCGCCTCCGCGGCTTGCTCGCAGAGCGCCTTGAGAGGCCCGTAGTTCTCGAACTGCGTCCCCATCGTCTCCACGTTCGGGTCCGCGATCGTCCCGACCGGGTCGGACTCGTCGGCGCCCGCCTTCCCGCCCTCGGCGTAGGCCGAGATGCTCGAGATGAAAACGTATTGCCCGGCGCTGTTCGAGAGCATGGTCGCGGACGCCTTGACGTGACGCGGGTAGTAGCCGCTGTTGTCGATCACGGCATCCCACGTTCGACCCTTGAGTTGCGTCAGTCCTTTGGGGCTGTTCGGATCGCGCTCCTGCCCTGCAGGCGCCCCGTCGTCGGCGGTTTTCTCCGGGTCGCGGTTGCCGTACAGCACCTCCACCTTGTCCATGAACTCAAGCTCGCGCCCGACCTCGCGCCGACGCTGTTCGGTCCGCCCGCGGTTGAAGATCGTCACGGTGTGCCCGCCCGCGAGCGCCGCCCGCACCGTGTGCGGCCCGAGGAATCCCGTCCCTCCCAGAATGAGAATCCGCATTCTCCCTCCGCGCCCGCCCCGGGCGTATGAGGGCGCGACCGAACACCCGAGCCCGACAGCCAGGCCCGCCGCCGCGCTCCCGAGAAACTCCCGACGTGTGCTCATGACCGGCTCCCGTGCCGCGCCGGCCGCGCCCGACGTGCGAAGACAGGATACCGAACGGGCCGGCCGGGGTTGCCCCGGCTCATCAGGCGATGGTCTGGGTCGGCGGATCCAGCGGCAGCCCGCGCGCCAGCCGCAGGTACTCCTCAAACCCGCGCGTCATCTCGTGCATCGAGTCCCCGGGGAATTTGTCGCACAGCGCCCGGGCCACCTCGAAGGCGACGACATTCTCCAGCACCACGCTCGCGGCGCTGACGGCGCAGATGTCCGACCGCTCGTACGTGCTCGTCTCCGGCTGCTTGGTGTTCAGGTCCACGCTCGGCAGGCCGCGCAGCAGTGTGCTGATCGGCTTCATCGCGGCGCGGACGACGATGGGCTGGCCGTTGGTCATGCCGCCCTCGGTGCCGCCGGCGTTGTTGGTGTCGCGAGTGAACCCGAGCGCCGCCGTCTCCACCTTCGAAACGTCGAACCGGATCGGATCGTGGACCTTCGAGCCCGGGCGCGCCGCGACGTCCCGCCCGAGTCCGATCTCCACCGACTTGATCGCCTGGATCCCCATGACCGCGTAGGCCAGGCGGGCGTCGAGCTTGTCCCGCCAGTCCATGCACGAGCCCAGCCCCGGCGGACAGCCAAAGATGTGCGCCTCGATCAACCCCCCCACCGTGTCCTTGTCGATCTTCGCCTTGCGGATGACCTCGCACTGCCGCTGCGTCGCCGCGTTGTCCGGGCAGTATGTCTCGCTCGCGTTGCGTTCCGCCAGCAGCGTCCGCCAGCTCGACTCGTGCGCCCGCACTTCCGTCGCCGCGTCCAGGATCGAACGCACGAACCCGAACGCCTCGATGCCGAACGCCCGCAGCAGGCAGCGTGCCACGGCGCCCGCGGCCACCCGCGCCGCCGTCTCCCGCGCGCTCGCCCGCTCCAGCGTTTCGCGGCAGTCGGTGGTGAGCCACTTGACGCTGCCGGCGAGGTCTGCGTGGCCGGGGCGGGGGCGGTGCACCGGCGGGGTCTTGTCCGTGTCGTCGAGGCGGGTGTCCTTGTTGCGGATCTGCATCGTCAGGGGCGAGCCGATCGTCCGGCCCCGGCGTACGCCCGAGAGGAACTCGACCGCGTCCGTCTCGATCCGCTGGCGCGCCCCGCGCCCGTACCCGCCCTGGCGGCGCGACATCTCCGCGTTGATGAACGCGACGTCCAGTTCCAGCCCCGCGGGCAAGCCGGTCACGATCGCGAGCACCACCGGGCCGTGCGATTCGCCCGCCGTCTGATAGTCAAGCCGCGGCATGGCCCAAGGATAGCGATCGCCCGAGTCCTACGGGGTCGCGCCGCCGAACTCCCATTCAAAGACGTCGAAGATGTTGGAGTAGTCGTCCGTCCAGAGCGGGTCGTCCGGTCTCGACTCGATCGGCGACCAGTCCTCGTCGAGCCGGAGGTCCCCAAAGTCGGAGTTGCGGCGCGCGATCAACACCCAATGGCACCCCAGCCGCCGGCTCGTCCGCACATCCGGCGGGTCGCTGTCCTCGCGGTGGATCGCCGCCAGGCTCAGGTCCGCCGCGATCCGCCCCAGGACCGGCGCCAGGTCCAGGTACTGGTTGGAGACGTGCATGGCCAGCAGGCCGCCCGGGCGGAGTTTCCGCATGTACAGCGTGACCGCTTCGCGGGTGATCATGTGGACGGGGATCGCGTCCGAGCTGAACGCGTCCACGACCAGCAGCCCGTACACGCCGTCCGTGGCCGCGTTGTTCAGCGAGACCCGCCCATCTCCGACGACCACGTCGATCTGACCGCCGGCGTCGGACAGGTAGGTGAACAGTTTCGGATCGTGGGCGATCCGGACGACCAGCGGGTCGATCTCGTAGAACGTGAATCGCTGCCCCGGGCGCGAATACGACGCCAGTGCCCCCGAACCCAGCCCCACGAGCCCCACGCGGTCGAACCCCTCGGACTCCCCGAAGACCTCGAAGACGCGCCCGATCGGCCCCAGCGGGTGGTAGTACCCGAGCGGGATCGACCGCTTGGCCGGGTCGGTGAACTGCTCGCCGTGCATCGTCGTGCCGTGGATCAGGGAGACGGTCCCCACCATCGGGTTGTGCATCACGCGCGACACGCCGAAGAACGAACGCTCCACCAGCATCGGCGCCCCGCCGGCCGGTCCGGGCGGTCGCCCGAGGAAGAGGAGCGCCGCCATCCCGAGCGCAAAGCGCAGGGGGCGCCTCATCATCAGGAAACACAGAAACGTCGGGATCGCCACCATCAGCACCAGCGCCACATCCACGAAATAGAAGCCCAGACCGGTGATCACTCCCTGGTCGTCCGTGATCGTCGGCCTCAGCCGGACGAGCCCCCGCCCCGCAACGAACAGCGCCGACGCAAAGGCTGCCGCGAAGGCCGCGTCGATCAGCAGCCCGCGTCTGCGATCGGCGGCCTCCTTGAGCGGCAGTCGGAAGAGGCAGGCCGCCGCCAGCGCCACGGGGTACTCCGCGATCGAATCGAAGATGAGGGGAGCCGCCAGCGCGTTGAAGGCGCCTCCGAGGACACCGCCGAAGGCGATGAGGAGGTAGAACTCCGTCAGCCGTGCCGGGGGAGGGCGCGAGGCGGCCATCCGCCCGTGACAGACGAGCGCCGCGAGAAAGAACGTGAGCAGGTGCAGGACGAAGAGGATCCACACGGGCCGCTTCGCATCCACGAGCATCGCCACAGCCAGACCGATGATCACAATCGGCAGGATCTTGGAGACCGAGGCGAGCGGCAGCACCTGCCGGCGCGCAAACGCGAGGATGAACGTGAGCAGGTAGATCGCTAGGGGAACGACCCACAGCAGCGGCACCGCCGCCACGTCCGTCGAAAGGTGTTGCGTCACGCCCAGCAACAGCGACGACGGCACGAACGCCATCGCGATCCACATCAGGCGCGTCCCGGCGCTCGGTGGATCGCCCGCCGCGGGCTCCGGCACGCCATCGGCGCGGCGCAACGTGACGATCGCGCAGACGACCGTGACGGCCATGAAGCCCACGTACGCGATCGACCACGCCCGGCGCTGCCATTCCAGCGCCAGCATCGGCTCGACGATCAGCGGGTACGCGACGAGCGCGAGCAGGCTCCCCGCGTTGCTCGCGGCGTACAGGAAGTACGGGTCGCCCGACGACCTGTGCCCCGTCGCGGCGAACCAACGCTGCAGGAGCGGAGCGCCGGTCGAGAGAACGAAAAAGGGCAGTCCGACCGTGACCATCAGCGTCAGCAGCAGCCACACGACGGGCGACTCGTTCGGCCCCGGTGGCGGCCCGGGCCCCGCCCCGCTCCAGAGGACGAGCAGCGGCAGCAGGACGACCGCGATATGCACGACGGCGAGCCGGCGTGGGCCCAGGGCCCGCGTGCCCCAATGCGCATAGGCGTATCCGGCCAGCAGCGCCGCCTGGAAGAACACCATGCAGGTGTTCCAGACCGCCGGGCTCCCGCCGAGGCTCGGGAGCACGATCCGAGCCGCCATCGGCTGCACGAGGAACAGCAGCAGCGCCCCAAGGAATATGGCCGCGGTGAAGAGCGCGAGCACGCTATCTCCAGTCGAGCACCTCGAGGATATTGGAGTAGTCGTCCGTCCAGACCGGGGTCTCCGGGCGCGCCGACATCCCCGTCCACTCCGGGTTCTGTACCAACGGACCCAGATCCGCCATCGTCCGCGCCAGGACGACCCACGTGGACTCCTGCTTCCCCTCGTCGCGCTCGGCCTTCTCGATCTTCTGGTCGTCGCGCGTGGCGGCGATCATGCCCAGCCGGCCCGCGATCCCCGCCAGCACCGGGCGCAGCTCGAGGTAGCGGTTCGAGACGTGCACGAGGATCGCGCCGCCCGGGTTGAGGCGCTTGGCGTAGAGCGACTCGAAGCACCGCTTCAGGTCTAGCAGGGTCTTTTCCGCCCGGCGACGGTTCGCCTTGACCCAAGGCCCGTAGACCGCCTCGACAAAGCCACCCAAGGTCGATTTCTTCAGGTCTACCTTGAGCGCGCTGCCGTAGTCGTGGGCCTCGTTCAGGATCTCGCGGGCGCGGTACTCGACGCGCGCTAGGGTCAGCACGGAGGCGTCGCCTATGCGCTCGCGCCGGTGTCGCGCCCGCTGAACGTACCAAGTCTTCACGCCGCTAGGCTGCACCCGCAGCACCAGGTGTAGCTGGCCCCAGACTTCATACGGCTTGGATTTT
>CAZMPE010000168.1:0-6152 GCA_964567955.1 uncultured Phycisphaeraceae bacterium
ATCTCGAAGACCATCATCTCGGCGCGGTCGAGGGCCTCGCGGGCTCCTTCGGGGCCGAGTTGTCCGATGTTGAGCGCGTCGTGCTGGATGGTCTCGGCGGCGGCGATGAGGCGGCGGAGCTTGGACTTCTCGGCGACGATCTTGGCGTAGTGGAGCGCGGCGGTGCTCGAGGGCGTCTCGTTGACGAGCTTGCTGAGGTAGTCCTCGCCGCCGATGAGGTCGAGTTCGCGCTGGTCGCGGAGGCGGTCGACGATGAGGACGAGGTCGGCGTCGGGCGAGGTGTCGTAGACGCTCAGGAGGGTGCGGAAGATGGCGGCGTGGGCGTCGGAGTAGAAGTCTTCGGGGCGGCGGACGATGCCGACGACGTCGGAGGTGACGCGCGGGTTGAGGAGCATGGCGCCGATCAGGGCCATCTCCGCCTCGAGGGAGAAGGGGAGGGGTCGTTCGAGCCGCGATCCGGCCTTGCCCGCCTTGCTGCGTGGGTCGTCCATGACCGCATCATCTCCTCTCGCGGATGCCCGCGGCGGCGCTTGACAGTTGTTCAACACCGCCGGACTCGACGCATCCGACAGCTTATCCTCCGGGGGGTCTCCGGCGCTAGTCTATATCCACCATGAGCGGCACTCCGACATTGCTCCCCGATCCGCTCCCGGCCGACCCCATGCCCCTGTTCCTGGAGTGGTTTGAGAGGGCCCATGCCGAGAAGATTCAGCCCAATCCGAACGCGATGACGCTGGCGACGGTGCAGCCGGACGGGCGGCCGGCGGCACGCGTCGTGCTGTGCAAGGGCGTGGATGTCCGGAGGGGGGGGCTCGAGTTCTTCAGCAACTACAACAGCCGCAAGGGCGTCGCGCTGGCGGCGAACCCCGACGCGGCGGCCGGGTTTCTCTGGGACGCGATGGAGCGGCAGGCGCGGTTCGAGGGGTGTGTGGTGCGGCTGACGGCCACGGAGAGCGACGCGTATTTCCGATCTCGTCCGCTGATGAGCCGGTTGGGGGCGTGGGCGAGCGAGCAGAGCCACCCGATCGAGTCGCGTGCGGACCTGCTGGCGAAGCTCGAGGGGGTGATGCGCCGGTTCGGGCTTGATCCCGCCAACCCGCCGGGTCCGGGGGTGGATGTGGATGTGCCGCGGCCGGAGCACTGGGGCGGCTATCGCTTGATCGCGCGGCGGGTCGAGCTGTGGGTGGGGGTGCGGGCGCGGATCCACGACTGCGCGCAGTGGGTGCGTCCGGTGACGGTGCACGCGGACGAAGAGCCCGAGACGGGCGCGTGGATCAGCACTCGGCTGCAGCCCTGAGTGGTCCGGTAATGGCGCGCTTGTCCGTGCCGGTTGCGCGGGCTGGGCAATCTGGACAATCTCGTCCGTACCAATCCGGCAGACCGGGCGGTTCGAGTCAAAGGACCCCCCTGCATACGGCCGAATCAGTGTTTGTCATTTCAGAATCGCTCCCGGGTTGTCCGGGGCGTGCCGGATCGCGGGGCAGCAGCCCGGACCGACGGCGGTACCGGGCGACCGGCCAGGGGAACACAGAATGAAGGCGCGGAGTCTGTTGTCGGCAGGCGAAGTTGCGTCGCTGTACGCCGATATCGGGTTGCGCCTGGACCGGATGGGGATCGAGACGCAGCCGGAGGTGGCCGCGCGGGTCCTTCAACTCTGCAGCGATCCCGAGGCCGGACTTCGCGAGTTCGGCGCGGTGATCAAGCCCGACCCGGGTCTGACGGGCCGTCTGCTGCACCTGGCCAACTCGGCGTTCTTCGCGCAGGTCAAGCCGGTGACGACCCTTGATCGGGCGTGCGTCCTTCTCGGGCGCGAGCGTCTGAAGGCGGTCGTGCTGGGCTTCTATCTGAGCCGCGCGAGCGCGGCTGATCCGAACCATCTGCTGTCGCGCCGGATCTGGGGCGAGTCGGTCTTCCGGGCCTGTCTGTCCGCGGAGCTGGCGCGGCGGATCTGTCCGGCGCTGGCCTCCGAGGCGTTCGTGATCGGGCTGATGATGGACGCGGGGATCCCGCTGCTGCACCGCCTGCTCGGTCCGCCGGTGGAGGACATCCTGGCGAGCCATCCGCCGACGCGTCAGGCGCGGATCGAGTTCGAGACGCTTCCGTACACGCACGTCGACGTGGTGACGGCGCTGGTCCGCCGGTGGAAGCTGCCCGAGATTCTGGCGCGTCCGATCGAGCGTCACCACTCGGACCCCGGCGACGATCCGAACCGCGAGCCGGTCCGCATGCTGCACCGCCTGGCGTTCTACGTCGGCGCGGTCCAGCTGGACGTCGGGTACCTGCCGGCCAATCCGGCGCCGCTCTCCATGCTCGCGCAGCGCGTGCTGAATGTCGACGCGCAGCAGCTGACGCACATCGTCCGGTACGCCGCGGCGGAGTACGGGGCGATGGCCGAGGTCTTCCGCGACACGGCGGATGTGATCGGGAACCTGTCGGAGCTGGCGGAGAACGCGCACCAGCAGTTGGTGTCGATCATCGACGCGACACTGTGCACGCAGATGCGTGCGGAGTCGGCGGTCACGCTGTTCGTGGTGGCCGGGCACAAGGTCGAGATCGAGATCCTTCCCGACGGCTCGGCGGTGGCGTACCTGCGCGATGATGCGGGGTCGAGGATCGTCTCGTACACGTTCCAGCCCGGCGATCACAGCCTGAAGACGATGTTCGAGGCGCTCGGGGTCGAGGGCGTGAGCCAGGAGCAGGCCGAGCCGCTGGACACGTACCTGCGGACTCGCGCGGCCTGAACCCGATCAATCCGCTACGGAAGGGCCCGAACGCCGGCGAGCGGCGTTTCGCCAGTCGCGGTAGAGCTGCGCGATGCCGGGATGGGTTCGTTGGGTTCTGCGGCGTTCGTCGGCGAGCGCGCTGATCAGGTCCCACTGGGCCGCGAGCACTCCGAGGGCCCAGCCCAGCGACCGCTGCGGGTCGTAGATGTTCGTGGGCTCGCCGGTCGTGCCGTTGAGCTCGATGATCGCGAAGCCCTCGCCGGCGCGCAGGCGTTCGTCGGACTCGTAGCGGATGTCGAAGCGGCCGATGTCGAGCTTCCCGCCGCCGGCGTATCGGCGCGCGACCGCGTCGATGCGCGACTCGAGGGCGGGGGTGGCCAGGTCCGCGCCGTCGCGGAAGAGCGTTCCCTGGCAGTGGTTCCCGGCCTCGGCGAGGCGCAGGCGCTCGCCGGCGCCGAGGATGCGCGAGCGGTCGCGGGCGAAGCGCTCGAGGAAGACGCCGGCCTGGGCGTGGAAACGCGGGTGGGCGTGGATGAGCTCCTCGAGCGTGCGCCGGCCGTCGCCCTCGAGAACGGGGAAGTCTTTGCGCGTGACGGCGAAGATAAACCCGGCTTCGCCGCCGGGTCGCCGGGCCCAGAGGATGCCGCACTCGTGCGGGCCGGGGTGGTACCGCTGGAGCATGGCGGGGGCGGTCATTGAACGGAAGTAGTCGTTGATGTCCTCTGGGCGGCGCGCGATGCGCACGCCGAATCCGCGCTCGCCGACGTCGGGCTTGAGGATGACCGGGAAGCCGCCGAGTTCGGGGCGTGCGGCGAGCGCGTCAAGGGCGATGCGAGCGCGATCCGTCGGGGAGGGATCACTGTCGATGAAGGCGGCGCTCAGGGCGGGCGAGCCGTCCCAGGACAGACCGTCCATGATCGACGACTTGGATTCGCCGACGACTCCGCCGCAGGCGCCGATGCCGGGGTTGCACCCGAGCCATGCCGTCAGGCTGCGGTGGCGGAGCCACAGCCGCGCGAAGTGGGGGGCGAGCAGCAGGTACATCGCCCACGCGGGCCAGAACTCGCGCCGGACCGTCCGCGAGAATGAGGTGCGGGCCATGCGGCGGCCGGTCCGAGTGAGCGGCTGTGTGACGAGGCGCGGGGCGGCGAGTGCGATGACAGCGCCGACGAGGAATCCGGTTGCGCCCAGCGAGCGGGCGAGCGGCAGCACGATCAGGCCGTAGGCGGCGGCGGCAAGGATCGCGTAGAAAACGGCCCAGAGCACGAACGAGATCGCCGCGGCGATGAAGAAGCGAACGTGAAGTCGGCCGGAGGCGCCATGGGCGGCGAAGGCGGCGTCCATGGCGCCGGGCGTGAGGCGTGAGGCGAAGGCGGTACGGACGGGGCGGTCGCCGAGGAGGCGGCGCCAGTCTTCGAGTGTGCGGGCGTGGACGCCGGCGCCGATGACCTCGCGACCCCGGGCGTGCCGGCGTGCGCGTGCCGCGCGAAGGGCCTGAGCGAGGATGATCCCGGCGAGCGCGATACCCAGGTCGATCCGGCCCGCGGCGGTGATCAGGGCGACGAGGGATGCGCCGAATCGATCGCGCCAGGCGACGAGGAGCGTGCACAGCGCGAGCATCAGCCACCAGGGCGCGGCGTCGAGGGCGCCGGTGAACACGGACTGCACGGACCCGAAGAGAGGCGCGGGAACTGGAGAGAGATCGGTCGCCTGGCGCAGCGCGACGATACCGGGCTGATCGTGGCGTGCCAAGAAGACGCCGAGATGCCGCGAGGTCTCTTCGGCCTGGAGGAACGGGAGGAAGTGGCTGGCGTCCAGCATGACGAGCCGGCTGGAGCCGATGACGGTGTGGTGGTGTTCCGCGGTCCGCGCCCGCACAAGGAAGTCGTGCCGCCCGTGGAGGATCATGGTCGGGACGGTCAGGCGCTCCATGATGGCCCGAAGCGGCCGCTGGTCGGAATCCCAGAAGCCGCGCATCGAGGCCTGGACGGCACGCGTCCAGTCGAGGGCGCCGAAGTGTGGGACGAGGTTCCGGGCTCCCCAGGCCAGGCCCCAGCCGACGGCGTACTTGACGTGCTCGAAGAGGTAGCTGCCCGAGCCCTCGAAGCGCTGGTCGCCGATGGAGGCCATGAGCGTGAGCGAGGCGAGGCGGTCGGGTGCCGAGTCCGCGATGTGGAGGCCCACGCCGCCGCCGAGCGACCAGCCCACGATGTGGGCGCGCTCGATGCCGAGGGCAGTCATCAAGCCGAGCACGGCGCGGGCTCCCGATTCCATCGACATGCTCGGCGGATCGGGCTCCGATTCGCCGTAGCCGGGCAGGTCCGGCGCGAGAGCGCGTCGGCCGGACGCTGCGAGGAGCGGACCGAGGCGGCTGAAGTCGCCGCCCGAACCGGGAGAGCCGTGGATGAACACAACGGGAAGGCCCGTCGATTGCGAGGCGGGCCAGTCGTGATAGGCGATCTGCATCGCTGGCCGGTCTTGGCTGCCCGGCAAGACGACGGCGGCTTCGTGGCGCAGGGACGCCGCGCGGGGCGTCAGGTGGGAGGCGACGAGGAGGATGAGGTACGCGGCCCACCACCATCGCGCCGCGCGGCGCATCAGGCTCGGTCTTGCGTGTGGTGGATTGCTCATGAGGGCCCGGGCGAAGACGATACCCGGGTCTTCACCTTGTTCGCACTCTACACGCCCGCGTTTCGGTTCGGCATCAACCCGGGCTCGAGGGCTCGACCAGTCGGCGCTTGCGGACGCGCTCGCTGCCGAGCTGGCCGCAGGCGCCCATCATGTCCCGGCCCTTGGTGCGGCGGCGTTTGCAGTAGGCCCCGGCGTCGGTCAGCCAGCCGAGGAAGGCGACGACATCGGATTCCTCGGGGGCGGGCCAGGGGGAGTTGCGGCGCGGGTTGTAGGGGATCAGGTTGATGCACGCGGGCAGGGGCGCGGCCCAGGCGGCCAGCTCTCGGGCGTGCTCCGGGGCGTCGTTGACGCCGGGGATCAGCACGTACTCGACGCAGATCTTCGCGCCGCCGTACTTCGGCCACTCGAGCAGGGCGTCGCGCAGGTCGTTCATCGCCATGGCGCGGTTGATCGGCATGATCCGCGAGCGGATCTCGTCGTTGGGGGCGTTGAGGGAGACGGCGAGGTTGAGCCGGTGACAGCCGGGTGTGTGGACCTGGTCGGCGAGCCGCCGCAGGCCGTCGATCCGGCCGACTGTCGAGACGGTGATCTTGTTCATCGCGACGTGCGGACCGTCGTGATCGGTGAGGACCGCGATCGCGCCGAGGACCGCATCGAGGTTGTCCATCGGTTCGCCCATGCCCATGAAGACGATGTTCTTGATCTCGAAGCCGGCGCCGCCGTCGAACGGATTCGACGCGAGATGCCGCGCCGCGAACCACTGGGCCACGATCTCCCGGATGGAGAGGCTCCGGAGGA
>CAZMPE010000169.1:0-6145 GCA_964567955.1 uncultured Phycisphaeraceae bacterium
GTTCGTCGGCGAGGCTCATGGTGATCGAGTGGATCGCCCCTTTGGTCCCGCCGTAGTCCGACAGACGTGCCGAGCCGCGCAGCCCCACGATGGAGCCGGTCGCGATGATCGAGGAGCCGGGCTCCATGCGGGGCACGGCGGCCCTGGCGAGCCGGAGGTACGCGTAGACGTTGACTTTCATGGTCCGGTCGAGCTCGTCTTCGGAGAGGTCGCCGATCTCCTTTCGGTTCTGGCGCGCGGCGTTGTGGACCAGCACGTTCAGCCCCCCGAGCTGGTCGAACGTCTCGTTGACGACCTGGTCGCAGAAGCGCCGCTCGGCGAGGTCCCCGGCGAAGACCAGGCAGCGGCGTCCGACCTCTTCGACGGCGGCTTTGGTCGCAGCGGCGTCGGACTCTTCTTCGGGGAGGCAGGTGATCGCGATGTCGGCCCCTTCGCGGGCGAAGAAGTACGCGACGGCCTGACCGATCCCCGAGTCGGCGCCGGTGACGAGGGCGACCTGTCCCTTGAGCTTCCGGGCGGGTCGATAGCGCTCGCCCTTCCAGCGCGGGGAGGGATCGATCTTTGACTGGATCCCCGGCGCGTCCTGGTGCTGCCTGGGGAAGGGCGGCTTGGGTTCGCGAAGGGGCGCCGACGTGCGAGGGGTGCGGGACGATCGCCCCGCCGCGGGGGAGGGCTTGATGCCGGTGGTCTTGCTCTTGGAGGGCATGGGGGTGCTCCCGTGACTTTGAGGGCGGTATTTTCGGCGCGCTGTTGGAGCGCCCCGTGACGCGGGAGTGGAAATGGCCTGAAGATCGGGTCACGCGCAGGGTGTGCAAAATGAGCGGTCGTTCACGGGTCGCTCATCGCGCGCTGAAGCGCGCGGGCCCATCCGATCCACATGGAACTTGAATCACTCACCGGCGTGTATCACTCGCAATTGAAGGACCTTCGCAGCGTGGAGAAGCAGCTCTCGGGCGCGCTCAAGAAGCTCGCCGAAGGCGCGACCGACGAGCGGCTGAAGCGGGTGTTCACCGAGCACCAGGCGCAGACCGAGCGCCAGCTCGAGCGGATCGAGGAACTGATCAAGTCGGCGGGGGTTTCGAACGCGGGTCACAAGTGCCGGGGGATCGCGGGGATCATCGAGGAGGCCAAGCCTCACTTGAAGGCCTAGGGCGACCCGGCCGCGCGCGATGCGGCGCTGATCGCCGACGCCCAGCGTGCCGAGCACTACGAGATCGCCGGGTACGGCACCGCCGCGGCGCTGGCCGGGCAACTCGAGCGCACCGACGACCAGCGGGTGCTGAAGGAGATTCTCGAAGAGGAAAAGGAAGCCGACCGCAGGCTCAGCGAGCTTGCGACCGGGGACGTGAACCCTGACGCCGCGGCCGACGGGGCCAAGGGGCAGGGTTCGTCCGGGAACATCACAGGGAAAGGACAAGAAGCCATGGCACGTAGAAACGATGATTACGGGTACGAGAGAGAACGCGACGAGGGCCGATATGGCGGCCGATCGACGTCGATGTACCGTGAGCGTGACGAGGAAGGCCGCTTCACCTCGCGCGATGACGACGACTACCGGTCCAGCCGGCGCTCGTCGTGGACCGATGGCGGGTATCGCGGCGGCAACGAAGAAAACGACCGGTACGACGGTCGTTCGCGGGGCGGCCAGCGATCGGCGAGCATGCAGGGGCGCGACGACTACGGCCGGTTCACGGGCGACGAAGACGACGGGTATTCCTCCCGCTCGGGCGGCCGGTACTCGAGCCAGTCGCGCTATGACGACGAGGACGACGATCGTTCCGGCGGGTACGGCGGCGGTCGCGGCATGAACGAATCGTCGGGCCGCCAGTACAGCCGCGAGTCCTGGGAGCGTGCTCAGGATGGGCGATCCATGGGCGGTCAACGCTCGTACGGTCGAGGGCGCGGCTACGACAACCAGGCCTACGACCACGACGGGGGGCGTTACCAGGAACGTTCGCGGAGCGGTTCGCGTTCGATGCCGGAGCGCGACGAGTACGGCCGGTTTGTCAGCGATGACGACGGCGGCTACTCCTCGCGTTCGAGCGGACGGTCTTCGGGCCGTTCGCGCTATTCCGACGAGGACGACGAGGGTCGTTCCGGCGGGTACGGCGGCGGACGGGGCTACACCGACTCGGCGGGCCGGCACTACACCCGCGAGTCGTGGGAGCGGGCCCAGGAGGGCCGGATGCGGGGAGGCCAGCACTCGCACGGCGGGCGCCGCTGACATCTGACCCGGTTTCTGTCCGACTCAATCAAGAACTCCGTCGAGCCACGCCGACGGAGTTTTTTTTGTTGCGTGTCTCGGGTCGTCGCCGGCGCCCCGCACAGATCAAGAGGCACGATCGCTTACTTCGGCCTGTAGGGGGAGTCCGAAGGCGGCGGCGTATTTCCGCGCTCGGCCTGCTTCTGGCCGGGCGTCTGCGAGTCGTCGGACATGTTCACGTCGCCGGTCCAGGCGGTGCGAGAAGCGACGAGGTAGCGGTGCATCTCGGCCTGATCGCGGAGCATCTGCTGGATGAGGTCGAGCAGGGCGGCGTTCTGGCGCTCAGCGGGCATGGCGCGGATCTCGCCCAGCTTGCGGAGCTGCTCGGCGTTGCTCTGCTCAATGCGCTGTTCCATGCGGACCAGGCGCTGGGAGGACTCGTTGAAGCGGTTCTCGAAGGCGGGGTTCTGGAACGCGAAGGGGCGTTCACTCCGCACGCCCGGCTGCTGGAGCCGGGAGCGGTCCAGGTCCTGCTGGTCCCGTGGCAGCGTGTCCCGCCTGGGCGGCTGAGTGTCCGGGTTGGAGGGCTGCGGGTTGCGCGACGGGGGCTGCGTGCCGGGCGAGCGTGGCGTCGGCTGCGACGGCGCGGGGGGCTGGGTCTGCAGCGCGCCCAGCGCTCCGAAGGTGACGACGCCCGCGAGCCCGGCCACCGTGACGAGGCGTGTGGGTCTCATGTTCGATCCTTTCGACCCCCTCGGCTTGTCCCGGCGCGGCGGCGCGACCGATGCGCCGCGGTGCTCGGCCGGGTTTGCAAACTCATGAGGGTCGGGGCGTGAACGGGCGCTAAGCGAGGCGTGAAGCGCCGCTCACGGCGTGCCGCCGGACCCGTGGGCGCGGCTGGCGAGGGCTTTGCGTACTTCTTCCACCATCCGCTCGACGGGGAAGGGCTTGAAGAGCACGGCGTGCAGCCCTTCCTGCGACGCGCGGACGATCGAGTGGTGGGGGTCGTAGCCGAAGCCGGTCATGAGGATGACGGGCACGTCCCCGAGCGTGCGGCGCACGGCCGAATAGACCTCGTAGCCGTTGCGGTCGGGCATCCGGATGTCGCTGACGACCAGGTCGAAGGACGCGCCGGACGTGGCTCCCGAGGTGATCGCTTCGATGGCCCGCGAGCCGGATTCACAGATCGTGACCTCGCACCCGCGGTTTCGGAGCACGTCACCGATGATGCGCCGGATCTTGGCCTCGTCGTCGGCGACGAGCACGCGCCGGCCGGCGAGCACGGGGTCCACGGTCTTGTCGGCCAGGGCCCGCTCGATGCCCAGCAGTGTCGTCGGTCCGGCTCCCACCTCGCGGACCCGCGTGCGGATCGACTCGACGTCGGCGCGGATGCGGGCGATGTGGGCCGAGCTCTCGGGGTCGCGGGGTACGCCGCCGCTCTCAGAGAGCAGGAAGTCCACCTCGCGCAGGATGTCCTGCAGAGGCTCGGAGAGTTCGCCCTCCATCCGCCCGGTCACCGCCTTGTTCACGGTGCTGCGTTCGACCACGAGCAGATCGAGCATGTGCAGCGCCATCGCGATGTAGCGAGTGAAGATCTCGGCGAACTGCCGGTCTTCCTCCGTGAACGCGCCGAGCTGTTCGCTCTCGACGTTGAGGATGCCGATGACTTTCTCGTGCAGTTTGAGCGGCACGGTGAGCGACGAGCGGGCGCCCGTGAGCCCGGGGAGGAAGAGGGCGTCCTGAGAGATGTCGTCGCAGACGTAGCTGTGGCCGCTGGCGGCGACGAAGCCGCTGATGCCGTTGCCCTCGCGGAGCGGGTAGATGTCGAGGTCGGCGTACGAGGCGGGCAGGCCGCAGGAGACGACTAGCTCGAGCTTGCCGCTGATCTCGTCGAGCAGCCGGATGCCGAAGTGGTCGAAGTGGAGCAGGTCGCGGGCGACGGCGACGATCTTGGCCTCCATGGCCTTGAGTCGCTCGACGGAGTTCATGCGGCGCACGCTCTCGGCGTCGAGGCGGGTCAATTCGTTGCCGGCGCGGTCGATCGCTTCGAGCTTGTGGCGCCGGCGGCGCTCCTCGGTCACATCACGAGCGACGATCGCGACGCACACGCCAGGCGCCGGGCCGTCGCGACCCGCGCCGTGGTCCATCGGGGCGGCTTTGAGGACGGCCTCGAAGACGCGCGTGCCGTCGGAGGACCACACGTCGACCGCCGCGCCGGGGCCGGAGTTGGCCGGGCCGGGCGCGGCCAGGCCTGGTGCGATCTTCCGACACAGATCGGCCACCTGGGCCCGCACCGATTCCTCGAGCGACAGGTAGCCGGAATTGGCCCAGAGCACGCCCCCGTCGAGGCGCGAGAGGCAGACCCGCTCCCCGATGGCTTCGAGGAGCGCACGCGCCAATCGGTCAACCGAGCCATCCGCGTCACGTGAAGCGTCGCCGACCACATCAAACCCCGGTCCAAGAGAGGCGCGCACCTCGTCCGTGCGCGCCGTCGGCCCGTACACCACGACTCTCGGCCTGCTCTCAGACATCCTCAAGACTGTCCCTGGGCCCGAACGGGGAAGGGTAGCGTTTTCCGGGGCTCGGCGCGCAGCGCTTCGTGCGAGCGGCCCGACGGGTTCCACCGGCCCGGCGCATCGTCCTACCCTGTGCGGCGCATGCTGCGGGCGGAGAACTTGCACAAGAGTTTCGGCTCGCTCCGCGCGGTGCGGGGGGTGTCCTTTGACCTGCCCGCGGGCTGTGTGGTGGGTCTGCTTGGACCCAACGGGGCCGGAAAGACGACGACCATCCGCATGGTCACCGGCTACTGGCCCCCGGATTCCGGGCGCGTGCTGGTCGACGGCATCGACATGCGCGACGATACCGGCAAGGCCCGCGCCAAGATCGGATACCTCCCCGAATCGGCCCCGCTCTACCCCGAGATGCGGGTGGCCGATTACCTCGGTTTCAGGGCGAGGATCTTCGGGATGGACCGCGGTGCCCGGCGCGACGCGGTGGGGCGGGCGGTCGATCGGTGCTGGCTGCGGGAGGTTCGGGGCCGGCGCATCGGTGTTCTGAGCAAGGGGTACCGCCAGCGGGTCGGGCTTGCCGCGGCGATCCTTCACGACCCGCCGGTGATGGTCCTGGACGAGCCGACCAACGGCTTGGACCCGACTCAGATCGGCGAGACCCGCAAGCTGGTCCGCGAGCTGGCTCAGGACCGCACGCTGCTCTTCAGCTCGCACGTCCTGAGCGAGGTCGAGCGCCTCAGCGACCGGGTGATCGTGATCGCGGGCGGCGTGGTCAGGGCCGACGGCACGGTGCGGGAACTCGCCGCCCGCGGCGGCACGTCGTTGCCCTGCGAGGTCGAAATCAAGCGGCCGGTGGCCCCGGAAAACGCCGACGAACTGATCCAGGGGATGCTCGGCGCGATCCCGGGCGTGGTGGGCGCCGAGAGGCTTCCAGACCCCGACGCCGGCTGGCTCGCGTTCTGCGTGCGGTCGCAGGGATCGACGGACGTGCGTGAGGCGATCGCGGAGATGGCGCGTGCCCGGGCGTGGGTCGTGAGGACGCTGGTCAGCCGCGCACCGAGCCTCGAGCAGGTGTTCCTGGACCTGCTCGAGAGCGGGGCGGGCTCGGAGGGCGTCGGCGGGCCCAGGAGCGCCGCGGCATGAGCAGCACGCTCGCGATCGCGTCGCGCGAATTGTCTTCGCTCTTCCGGCTGCCCGTGGGATGGGTCGTCATCGCGCTGTACGCGCTCCTGACCGGGTGCGTGTTCTCGCTGGTGATCCTGATCCCCGGGCAGGCGGCGACGATGCGGATGTTCTTCGCGGTGTCGGGCTGGGTGCTGCTGCCGGTGGTGCCGGCGGTCTCGATGCGGCTGCTCAGCGAGGAGTTCCGGTCGGGGACGATCGAGCCGCTCCTGACCAGCCCCGTGAGCGACGCGGCGGTGGTCGTGGGCAA
>CAZMPE010000170.1:0-6136 GCA_964567955.1 uncultured Phycisphaeraceae bacterium
ACCGTTCGGCTTCGACGACGAGAGCGCCGCGAGCCTCAATCGGGCGCTCGGGCGAGTCTTCGAGGAAGAAGCGATCTACCGGATCGACCACTACCTGGGCAAGGAACTGGTCCAGAACATCCTCGTTCTGCGGTTCGCCAACTCGATCTTTGAGCCGGTCTGGAACCGCGGGTATATCGACCACGTGCAGCTCACCGCGGCCGAAACGCTCGGAGTCGGGTCGCGGGCCGGGACGTTCTACGACCAGGCCGGGGCCATGCGGGACATGGTCCAGAGCCATCTCCTCCAGGTGCTCGCCCTCGTCGCCATCGAGCCGCCTTCGGTGTTTGACGCCGCGTCGTCCATGCGCGAGAAGATCAAGCTTTTCAACGCGGCGCGCCCGATCCGGCCGGAGGTCGCCGGTTCATGGGCGGCGTACGGCCGATATGGAGCGGATCCCAAGAAAGGTGAGCCCGCGTACACCGATGAAAAGGGGGTCGACCCGGCGAAGAAGACCGAGACGTTCGCCGCGATGCGCGTCGAGTTCGATAACTGGCGATGGAACGGAGTGCCGTTCTACCTGCGCAGCGGCAAGAAGCTCGCCCGCAAGCGCACCGAGATCGTCATCCAGTTCAAGCGGCCGCCGACCAACACGTTCCGGCGCCTCGGGCACGACCCCGAACTGATGCCCGGCAATCGGATCGTGATCCAGGTGGCCCCGACCGAGGGGCTGAGCCTGCTCGTGCACGGCAAAGTGCCGGGTCCGGGCCTGAAGATCGACACGGCCGAGCTCCATCTAGACTACCTCCAGCGGTTCGGAGGCGAGGTCGTGGAGGCTTACGGGCCGCTTCTGCTCGACGCGATGAGGGGCGACCGTACCCTCTACAAGCACCGGGAAGAGGTGGAGGCGTCGTGGCGGATGTGCCAGCCGCTGCTGGAGAGCGCGGAACTCCGCGACGGAATCGAGATCTACGCCCCGGGTTCCTGGGGTCCGGCCCGGGCCGACGAGATCCTCGCGCGGGACGGACGGCACTGGCACAACAAGCTCTGAACCCGCCGCTGAACGCCCCGACCTGCGGAGTTCCGCGCCCGGTTTCGCCCATGCAACCGATGCCGTTCGGCTACGATACCGGCGTGTCCGAGCCGATCGAAACGACCCCGATCGAACTCGCTCCGGCTCTGCCGCGGCCGCCGCTCCCGGGCTCGGTCGTGGTCCGCGAAACGCCGGACGATCTGATCGACGCGGTGGCCGGCGACCTGTACATGCAATCGCTGGCATGTGCGCGGGCGTTCGGTGATTTTCACCTCGCCCTCTCCGGCGGCAGCACCCCCGAACCGCTCTACCGCCGGCTCATGTACGACCCCGCCTACCGCGAGCTGCCCTGGAAGCGCACCCACCTGTGGATCGTGGATGAGCGGAGGGTTCCGTTCGACGACGAACGCTCCAACTTCAAGATGATCCGCGAGACGATCGTGGATCACTCCGACATCCCGCCCGAGCAGGTCCACCCCATCTTCGCGATGGCCGAGAGTCCCGACGAGGACTACGAGCGCGAGCTGCGCGAGCATCTCGGCTGGCGGGCCAAGGGGCACGATCGTCTCGATTGCGTGCTGCTCGGCATGGGCGCCGACGCGCACACCGCCAGCCTCTTCCCCCGGTCCCCCGCGTTGATCGACGCGGCCCCCGGAAGGCTCGTCTTGGTGAACTCGGGGCCCAGCGTCACGCCCCCGGACCGCGTCACCATGACGTTGGAACTGCTCAACGCCTCACGCTTCATCGGCGTGATGGCCACCGGCGAGAAGAAGCGCGACGCGGTCGCCCGGGTAATCGCCGGCAAGTCGCCCGTCGCCGATACGCCCATCACCGGTGTCCGACCGCTGGCCGGAGAGTTGCGCTGGTACCTCGATCGGGCCGCGTGCCCCGGATCATCCGACCGCCGCCCGCGGCCGACCCGCACATGAGGTCGCGCGACGCCACATGAACCTCTCGATCGAACCGAACGACAGCGTGACGCTCAAGATCAGGCATCGCGACGATGACCTGCTCGTGGTCGACAAGCCTGCACGCCTGGTCACACAGCCCGGCAAGGGGCACGAATCCGACAGCCTGCTCAACGGACTGTTCGTGGAGTTCGGCGCCAAGCTGCAGAACCTCGGACGCGCCCGGGATTTCGGGCTGCTTCACCGGCTCGACCGCCAGACCAGTGGCCTGCTGGTCGTCGCCCTGACGCGAAGCGCCTACGACTCCCTGCGCGACGGGTTCGAGCGCCGGCTCATCCGGAAGTTCTACTGGGCCGTTTCCGTGCGCGCGCCCCACAAGCCGGCCGGCACGATCCGCCGGCCCATCGTGGAAGAATCGGGCGATCGAAAGACGGCGCGCATCGGGGCGTCCGGCAAACTCGCCCTGACCGCCTACCGCGTCATCGAGTCAACCGACCGGGGAGCGGTCGTCGAATGCCGGCCCGTCTCCGGCCGGCTCCATCAGGTCCGGCTTCACTTGCACTCGATCGGCTGCCCGATCTTCGGCGACGACGTCTACGGCCGACCGGCTCTCGCGGCGGCGGCTCCGCGGCTGGCCTTGCATGCACACCGGCTCGCCTTCACGCATCCGCGAACCGGAGAGACCGTGGACGTGCGGTCACCCTTTCCCCGGGACCTCAAGCCGCTGCTGAGGAGGCTCGGGCTCGCGACCCCCACGGACCGCCCCCATCAGGTCCGCGGCGATCCCGTCGGCGAGGAGGAACCCGGCATCGGTGAGGCGCCATCGTCCGCCTGATTCGATCAGCAGACCCCGACGCGCAGCGGCGGCGGCGATCCGTACGACCTCGGAGCGTGCCGCCTCTCCGCCGACGGATCGGGCCGCCAGCATGATCGATTCCGCGGGCAACCCTTCCGCGAGGCGGATGCCCGTCATGATCCGTTCGGCCAGGGCGCGTCCCGCATCGGGCGGCTCGTGGTCGGTGATCGGCGCGAATCCATTCCGGTCGAATCCCAGGTAATCGTCGAGTCGAGGGACGTTCTTCCAGCGGTGGCCACCCACGTGCGCCGAGGCGCTCGGCCCCGCGGCGAGCCACGGCTCCTGATGCCAGTACACGAGATTGTGACGAGCCTCATCGCCGGGGCGGGCGTAGTTGCTGACCTCGTACCGCTCGAGCCCATGGGCTCGCAAGAGCCGGAGTGTCGACGCGTACATCTCGACCTCGAGGTCCTCGTCCGCCGGCCGGAACTCGCCGCGCCGCATCCGCGCCGTCATCGCCGTGTTGGGCTCGTAGGTCAGGTTGTAGCAGGACACATGGCCGGTCCCGGCGTTGATCGCGCGCCGCAGATCCGACTCCCATTCCTCGAGGGTCTGTCCCGGGATCCCGAAGATCAGGTCAACCGAAGCCCGGGCGATCCCCGCCCGGCGTGCGCACTCGAGGCTCCGTTCGACATTGTCCGGATCGTGCCATCGCTCCAGCGTCTTGAGGTGCCTCCGATCGAACGATTGGGCCCCCATGCTCACCCGGTTGACGCCGCCGGCCACGAGCGCCTCCATCAACTCCGGCGTGACGGTCTCCGGGTTGCACTCGACCGTGAACTCGCCGGTGCCCCCCGTTCCCATCTGTGAGAGGTCGAAGGCCCTGGACAGGCATTCGAGCAGCCGGCGCCAGAGGTCCACGCGAAGAAGGCTGGGTGTCCCGCCGCCCACGAAGATCGTCGCCAGAGGGGCGCCGGATGCCCAAGGGGCGAGCGCGCCGAGTTCTCGCACCAGCCGTTCGGTGAAGGGTTCCTGGCGGTCCCTCGGGTCCACGAGGCTGTAGAAATCGCAGTAGTGGCACTTGTGGAAGCAGAACGGTACGTGGATGTACAGCGATCGCACCGGGGCCCCTGTCGGTGCAGCCCCGAGGGCCTCCGCCGCCGAGCCGGCTTGCCATTGCCGAAGAACCCGGATCGGGGTATCGTGTGTCAACGTCGCGTTGCCCTGTATCGCTTGGTTCGCTCAAAGGATACGCCACTCGTGGACGCCACCCTGATCCATGTCAAGCCCGACGGCAGCAAGCGGGATGTCCCCATGAAACGGGCCCGGCTGGTCTTCGGGCGAGAAAAGACCTGCGACGTACGCATCCCGGTATCCAGCGTCTCCCGCGAGCACTGCGAACTGCGGGTCGAAGGGGGCAAGATCTTTGTCCGCGACATGGGGTCCAGCAACGGAACCTACGTCAATCGCGAGAGGGTCCAGGAGGTCGAACTCTCCCCGGGCGACCTCATCGCCGTCGGGCCCGCCGTCTTTGTGGTCAAGGTCAACGGGACGCCGTCGGAAATCGACGCCAAGCGCCTGTTCAGCCAGGGCGCGGGGCCCAGGCCCGTCGCCGCCACGGGCGCCGTCAAGTCACGCCCCAGCACGCCCGGCGAGGCCGCTCCGGACAAGCCCGCGCCGGCGGATAGCGGCGACAGCAGCGTCGACTTTGACTTTGATTTCCTGGACGATGACGACGACAAGAAGCAGCCGCGCCTCTGAACCGATCGGCTCAGGCCGCGGCCTTGTCCGGCCCCGACGGAGCGGCGCCCGGGCCATGGTCCTTCTTCGGAATCCGGATGTTCGTGGAGCACCCGCGGCAACGGACCGTCTTGCCGCGCGCCGACGTCGGCACCGCAAGGATCTTGCGGCAAGTGAGGTTCGGGCACATCACGCGCATCGTGTCTGAAGACATACCAGTCGTTCTCCCTGTCGCTGCATCGAAATCGGCCTTCCGGGGAGCGTGCTTGACCACGTCATGCGCTTCGCAGCAAGAGAAGCGCCGAGGGAACGTCCGGGAACATCGAGGCCCGGCCTATTGTTCCCGGCCCCGGGCGGTACCCGGCAAGCGAGCCCCCTGACCGACGAGCACGACCGATGCCCCGAGTTCGGGACCGAGAACACCTGACCCCATCCTGCACCGCCGTTGTCGGCCTCCAATGGGGCGACGAGGGCAAAGGAAAGGCGGTCGATCTCCTTGCCGCCGAGCACGACGCGGTCGTCCGCTACAACGGCGGAGCCAACGCCGGCCATTCGGTCGTGGTGGGGGGCACGCGCTACGCCCTGCACCTGATCCCGTCGGGCATCCTGTACCCCGGCAAACTGGCCGTCATCGCCAACGGCGTTGTCATCGACCCCGACAAGCTGATCGAGGAACTGGACGGCCTCGCGGCCAAGGGCGTCGACACATCGGGCGTCGTGGTCTCCGATAGGGCGCACGTCGTGACGCCGTATCACAAGGCCG
Source organism: uncultured Phycisphaeraceae bacterium (assembly GCA_964567955.1). GTDB lineage: Bacteria > Planctomycetota > Phycisphaerae > Phycisphaerales > UBA1924 > CAZMPE01. Next base: position 5,220 of record CAZMPE010000170.1, read on the forward strand.
AGGACGAGGTCCGGGAGGAGCTTCTGCGGGCTTATGCCCGCCCCGCCCCCGGCAGCAACTCGGGTGAGATCGGAACGACGAAACGCGGTATCGGTCCCGCCTATGCCGACAAGGCCCACCGGTCGACCGCGATCCGGATGGGGGACCTTCTGAGACCGGCCATTCTCAAAGAGAAACTGGCGCTGGCTTGCGAGTTCAAGAACCGTCAGCTCGCCGGGTTGTCTCCGGGTTTCCCGCCGTTCGACGCCGAACCGATGGCCGCGCGCCTGCTGGCCTGCGGCGAGCGGCTCAAGCCGCAGATCCGTGACACCGCCTATCTGCTGCACGACCTGCTCGACCAGGGCAAGCGGCTGCTCTTCGAGGGAGCGAACGCCACCCTGCTCGATGTCGATCACGGGACGTTTCCGTTCGTGACGGCCTCGAGTTGTTCGGCTCTGGGCGTGGGGCCCGGAACCGGCGTGCCGGAGCGCCGGCTCGGACAGGTGCTGGGCGTGATGAAGGCCTACGCCACACGCGTCGGCCGGGGCCCCATGACCACCGAACTGCTCGATGAGATCGGCGATCGGATCCGGACCCGGGGACGGGAGTTCGGGACGACGACCGGGCGCCCGCGCCGGGTCGGTTGGCTGGACCTGCCGGCCGTCCGCTACAGCGCCATGATCAACGGCGCCACCGGCCTGGTGGTCACGTTGCTCGACGTCCTCGAGGGCCTGAGCGAGATCAAGGTCTGCACCGCCTACCGGGTAGAGGGCAAGACAACGGACCGATTCGTTCCGGACGGATACGTGCTCGAGCGCGCGGAACCCGAATACCGCACGTTCCCGGGGTTCACCGGCGACGTCGGCCACGTCCGCCGGCGGGCCGACCTTCCGGACGCCGCACGCAAGTACCTGGACTTCATCGAGGAGTCGGTGGGC
>CAZMPE010000171.1:0-6060 GCA_964567955.1 uncultured Phycisphaeraceae bacterium
CTCGACCTGGTCATGGTCGATGATCGCGCGCTCGAACTGCCCAAGACCGGCACCGGCCGGGACATCTCCACCGTGATCACCGCCAAGCGGGTCCTCTTCGCCGCGCAGCATCTGGACATCACCGACCAGGTCATCCTGAAAATGAACAACGACTACGCCGCGAACAAGAAGTAGCCGTGAGCGCCGCTCATACCACCGGGACGATCGCCGGCCTTGTCGGAGCGGAACTCGTCGGTCCGCCGGACTTGGCCGTCACGGGGGTCGAGAGCCTCGAGCGCGCCGGTCCGGGCGCCATCACGTTCATCCGCTCGGTCTCTTTCGCGCGCTCCTGGGCCGGCAGCGCCGCGAGCGCGGCCCTGGTGACGCGGGGCATCGAGGTGCCCGGGCACGACCCCGCGAAACGGGCGCTGCTCGTCGTGCCCAACGCGGACGCGGCGATGGTCCGGCTGCTCCAGTTGTTCTCGACCGACGACGACCGGCCCCCGGTCGGGGTCCACCCCACCGCCGTCGTCGATCCCGCGGCGCGGATCGACCCGGGCGCGCGGATCGGGCCGCTGTGTGTCATCGGCCCCCGGGCGGTCATCGGCCCGGACGCCGCGCTGGTGTCGAGCGTCACCGTGGCGCGTGACGCGCGTATCGGGCGCGGCGCGACCCTGCGCCAGGGGGTTGTGATCTTCGACCGGTGCACGATCGGCGAGCGGTGCTTGCTGCACCCCGGCGTCGTGATCGGCGCCGACGGCTTCGGCTTCTACCCCACACCCAAGGGGCCGGGGAAGATCCCGCACATCGGGCATGTCGAGATCGGCGACGATGTCGAGATCGGCGCCAACTCGTGCGTGGACCGCGGCAAGTTCGGCGCGACGATCATCGGAGCCGGAACGAAGATCGACAACCTGGTCCAGATCGGGCACAACGTCACGATCGGGCGCGGGTGCCTGATCTGCGCGGGCGTCGGCATCGCGGGGTCGGCCGTGCTCGGCGACGGCGTGGTCCTCGGCGGGCAGACCGGCGTCGCGGACGCGGCTCGCGTCGGCAGCCTGGCGCGGGTCGGCGCCCAGGCCGGCGTCGCGGGCGTCGTGCCGCCGGAGAGCACCTACCTCGGCTGCCCGGCGCGCCCGGCCAACGAGACCGCGCGGATGTGGGCCGCGTTCCCCAAGCTGCCCGAACTGCTCCGGCGCGTGCGCGCCATCGAGAAGGAACTGGAGCGCACGGAGTCCCCGCAGGAACCCGTCAAGCCGTGAGCACGCGCCGCACCGTCGCCGGGCCCGCCCGGGTGCGCGGCGCCGGCCTCTTTTCCGGCGCCCCGGCCGAGGTCGTGATCCACCCGGACACGCACGGGATTGTGTTCCGGCGGACCGACCTCCCCGGCTCGCCGACCATCCCCGCCAACCCCGCGGCCATCGTCGATGATCCGCGCCGGTTCGGGTTGCCGCTCCCGGTTCCGGCGCGCAGCACGACACTCACGGCGGGGCCGGGCGGGCCGGTCGTGCTGACCGTCGAGCACATCCTGTCGGCTCTCTTCGGCCTCGGGATCACGGATGCGAGGGTCGATCTCGACGGGCCCGAGATCCCGATCGGCGACGGCTCCGCGGGCGCTTTCGTCGACGCGCTGGTCGCCGCCGGCACCTCCGAGATCGGGCCCGGGAACCAACCGATCGTGCCCGCCGAGTCCGTCACGGTCGGGGATGAACGCGTGGGGACCGTCACGGCCGCTCCAAGGGCCCGCCCCGGCTGCAGCTTCCGGTACGAGTTGGACTACGGCCCCGGCGCGCCCATCCCCGCCCAGGCCGCACAATGGAGCCCCGGCGACGACTACGCCGCGGCGGTCGCTCCGGCCCGGACCTTCTGCCTCGCGGCGGAAGCCGAGGCGATGCGTGCCGCGGGCCTCTTCTCCAAGTTGACGCCCCGCGACATGCTGGTGATCGGCCCCTCCGGCCCGATCGAGAACGCCTACCGGTTCCCCGACGAGCCCGCCCGGCACAAGCTTTTGGACCTGATCGGGGACCTCGCGCTTGCCGGGGGGCCTATCCAGGCCGATTTCGTGGCCCGGCGATCGGGGCATGCCCTGAACCACGCCCTCTGCCGCGCACTGGTCCGGGCGTAACGGACCGCCCTCCCGGGGCGTAGAACCCGGTGATACGAGCGGAGCCCTGTCCAACAATGTTGTCGGCCCCGGAGTCTTCGCCCCGCCGGCGGGCGAACGCCGATGGATCGGGTCCGAGCCCCGCGGAACGAGGAGCAGCCCGAAATGAACCGGCCGCGAGCCTTCACGCTGATCGAGTTGCTCGTCGTGATCACCATCATCGGCGTGCTGCTGGGGATCCTTCTGCCGCAACTCGGGACCTCGCGCGAGACCTCGCGCCGGCTCAAGTGCCTGACGAACCTGCGCGGCATCGGAATGGGGCTGGCGGTGTACCTCAACGATTCCAAGGGCCTGCTGCCCCGCGTGCGGCCGCTGCACCAGCCGTTGCCGTACGAGCCGCAGAACGACAAGTCGCTGCTGGACCTGCTGGCCGACTACGTCGACGCGCCGGTGCCGAAGCAGGGGCCGGACGGGTACTTCGAGGTCCATGATCCGTACAAGTGCCCCTCGGACATATCCTCCGACGACGCGGGGGTGAACTACGAGCCGGTCTGGCGCGTCGACGGCGTGAGCTACGAGTACATCCCGGGCGGGTTCATGCTGCTGGCCGAGCTGGTGCTGGTGCGCGACCCGCAGTTCGGCGTGACCCGCGCGTACGAGAACGACCGGCGCTGGCCGATCCTGACCGACCAGGGCCAGTGGCACAAGCTGCGCAAGTCGGGCCCCGCGCAGAACACGCTGTACTTCCCCGACATGCGGGCGGACTGGGCGGTGGAACTCAGGCCCGACGAGCTCGGCAAGTTCTTCGAAGAAGTCCGCCGGTTCGGCGGGGGCGGCATGCCATGAAGGACGAACGCAGCGAAATGCGGGCGACGATCGCCCGGATTGGTGCGCGGTTCCGCCGCCGGCCGGACTTCCGCGAAACGTTCCGCAACCACTGGGACCGCCTCGCGGGGACGCCCGAGCGCCGGCGCGTGCTGCGCAAGCGCACGCTGATCGCCGCCCCGATCGTGCTCGTCGCGGGCGGCATCGCCGCATGGATGATCTTCGGCCCGGTCCCGCAGCCGGACTTCCGCAAGGGGAACCTGGGCAAGGTCTTCAACTACGCGCTGCTGACGGACGAGTTCAACCGCCTGCCGGTGGAGCGCCGGCTGGAGCTGATCGGCGAGCTGGTCTCGCGTCTCAAGAACCTCGACTCGAGCGATTCCGTGCTGATGGCCGCGTTCGCCGCGGGCATCGCGGGGGCGGCCCGCGAGCAGCTCGAGGAGAACGCGTCGAAGCTGGCGATCGACGTGTGGGATATGTACGCGCGCAACTACAAGGACGTGAAGCCGGAGGACCGCGCGGCCTACCTGGACAACGCCTTCATCGAGTTCACGAAGATGATGGAGACCGTCGCGGGCGAGGCCCGCGACATCAGCGACGCCGAGCGCCTCGCCGAAGGCCGGCGCCAGGCCCAGCGCGACCGCGAGGAGCTGGCCAAGGGACGCGGCCCGTCGGGGCGCATGCTCGGCCGGATGTACTCGTTCATGCGCGAGGACGTCGGCAGCCACGCGTCCGTCACGCAGCGGTCGCGCGGCCAGCAGATGGTCCGCGACATGGTCCGGCGCATGCGGGGCGAGCCGATCAGCGGGCCGGGGTGACCGCGGGCACACCATCACGCGCGCCGGGACCGCACCGGGCCCCGCTCAGCGGGCCGGGGTGCTGGTGCGCCCGCGGCGCATCCCGATGAGCGCCGCGAGGGCCAGGGCACTCAGGGCCGACGGCGCGGGAACGACCTGGAAAGAGTTGGGGATGGTGATCGGGGCCCACTGATCCTCCACTTCCCCGAGACCTACCAAGAGCCAGATATGCGGTGGGATCGTTTGCACAGTAGTGAACTCGACGAGACGCGGGTCATAGTTGGCCGGCGTCCATACCGCTGACCAGAGGAGAATCGGGTTCGCCACGGTCCCGCCGCCGGTCGGGCCCAACCACTGAAAGCCGAAGATACCCGTCACGTGGCCGTTTCCATCTGGTGTCCCTGCGCTGGTTGCCGGCGGGTTCACGAGGAACGAATTGAGGGCCAGGTTGCTGAAAGTCCCGGACTGACCATGGTTCACATTGACGAAGTTGAACCATGCGGCACTGAAACCAAGGACCTCCCCCATCAGTCCCGAGCCGCCGAGGGTGTTCCAAACGGCGGGTTGCCCGATCCCGGGCTCCATCAGCGCCCAAACCTCGATGTTCTGCGACTGGCCCGGGGTCAGAACCGCCGAAGAGTACTCGATGGTAAACGTCACCGTCTCCTGCGCGCGCGTGCTTCCGCCAATGAGCAGGGCAAGCGAAGCAATGATCGGTTGGACTGAACAACTCATGGCATGACCTCCTCTCTCGATCGCCGTCGGCGCGGACTGTGGTGCTACGGGGCGAACAGGTCCGTCATAAACGCCGTCCAGTCCGTCACATTCACCACGCCATCGGCCCGGTAGTCGGCTTGTTCGGAGCCCGCGGCGCATCCCGATGAGCGCCGCGAGGGCCAGCGCACTCAACGCCGATGGTGCAGGAACGACCTGGAAAGAGCCGGGGATGCTCACCGCTTGCCACGCGTCGTCCACGAATGTCCCGCCGCCCAGAATGTCGGCAAGTGAGACGGTCGGGAGCATCGTAGAGAACGTGTCAAAGGTCACTGTTCTTGGTTCGTACCCGGTGGGCATCCAGGTGCAGGTCCACAGCAGGATCGGATTCGCGCGATTCGCGCCGGGGAAGAAAACGGGAGACTGGGATGCGACAATCCCCGTCACGCCCCCGCCGCTTGGAACGCCGGCATTGGACCACGGCGCGACCATACTCGGGCTGACGAATGCCTCGGTCATGACTCCGGTCTGACCATTCTGCACATTGACCAGATTGAAGCGGCCCTCCGCGTACGCCCACACCGTCCCGACCTGGCCCAGGCCCCCAAGCGTGTTCCACACGGCGGGCTGGTTGATCCCTGGAGCCATCGAAGCCCACACCAGAATCGTCTGCACCTGTCCCGGCGCAAGCACGGGCTGCGCATACTCGACACGAAATGTCACGGTTTCTTGCGCGATTGTTGCCGGCGCACAGATCGCCACCGCCGCGATAGCCCACAATAGTCTCGGATTCATTCACATGCTCCCAAGTGCTCTCATGCATCTCCGCCGGGCCCTGGCCTACGGCTCGAACATGTCGATCATGAACGCTTCAAAGTCCGCCAACTCGATCACGCCGTTCGCCACATAATCAGCCTTGGGCGAACCCTCCATGAACAGCCATTGATAAGCCTGGACATCGGCCATCGAGACCTGGCCGTCCCCGTTGAAGTCAAGGGAACAGACGTCGTGGCGGCTCACCCATGTCTCGTAGATGTTCGTCGGCCCGGCGGCCCCGAACGGAATCTGGTCATGTCCGAAGAAGATCGTCGGTGCCTCCGGCGCGGGGTCCGTTCCGCTGAAGTCCCCCCAGTGGGTCTTGTCGCCGGGATTGCTCCCCGTTGGCACATACGGCGCCTGTCCGAGCTTCACGGGTTCTGGAGGCCCGAAATAGTCAAGCGGCTGCGTCCAGCACCTGACAGCGCGCCAGATGGAGATGTGGCTGTTGGGCGCCTCCGCGTCACCCGACGCGTGAAATGTGATCACGACATTTCCGAGGCCGTCCACCCCTATGCTCGGCCGATAGGCGTACAGGCCAAACGGGGGCACAATCTCCCCTGATTGGTACAGCATCGGAGGGTCGCCGGTTCCAGCCCACTCGTTCATGTGAAACTCGTACCAGCGAAGAACCGTCGCCTCGGGAGGTTGCGGATCAAACTCCGTCACGCGGCGCACCGCGTGAACGGCCCAAAGCGAACCGTTGCGATACACCGCGCTATGAAAGAAGCCGAGGTCGCCATTCCCACGCACATCTATTCCAGGGCTCGGTTGCGGTGCGTCGACGGGCCGACGGTATTTCAGCGGGACTTGGATCGGCGGAAA
>CAZMPE010000172.1:0-6044 GCA_964567955.1 uncultured Phycisphaeraceae bacterium
CTGTACCGCACCGTCGCGGCGCTGCCGCCGGTGCCCGGGCCGTAGCGACCGCCCATCGCCTGCTCGAGCGCCGACAGCGTCTGCGGGTCGTTGACGCCGCGGCGCGTGAGCAGCTCGAGCAGCACCCCGTATCCGAAGAGCCCGCCCGAGGTCAGCTCGGGGACGCCGGTTGTGCCGGAGACGCTGTACCCCGCCGTGCCGCCCTGCGCGCCGAACGCCTTGTAGTACCGGTGGCGGGCCACGCCCGTCATCGCGGGGAAGTTCAGCGTCGCGCCGGCGTCGGGCACCATCGAATCGCGGATCGACATCCGGAGGGCCTCGTACGCCGTCGCGCCGACGGGCAGCGGCGCGTAGGCGCTGTAGTTGTCGGCCGTGTTCGTGATCGGCTGTTCCAGCGCCCCGTAGCTGACGACGTACTGCGCGAAAACGTCCTCGATCCGCAGCAGGCGACGCAGGTCGATGTCGGCGGGCGTCAGCCCCACGGGGGATCGCCGGTCGGGCGCCGTCACGAACTCCGTCGCCGTGTTCACGTTGAGGAGCGCCGACAGGTCGATCGCCCGGACCGCGAAGATGTACCGGAACCGGTCGTCGCGCGGCAGGAGCGGAACAACGTTGTTGGGGTCGCTCGCGTCCACCGGCTCGAACCAGCGCGAATCGAGGATCCCGTCGCCGTCCGCGTCGGCCCACTGGTACGGGATGTACCGGAAGTCGGCCGGGCCGTGCACCACGTCGCGGTTCGGGCGGTACGCCATCCTCTGGCGGGAAGACCAGTGCGCCGGAATGTTCGGATTCGCCGGCTGGCCGGAGTAATCGAGCGCCTGCGTGGGGCCGCCGAACGCGTCGAACAGCGACAACCCGAAGCTCATCTCGCCCGGATCCGGGACGCCGTTGGCGCCGAACCCGTACGCCGCGTCAAAGTTGTTCCGCAGGTTGAACAGGTTCACGAACCGGCCGTCCGGCGCGAAGTTCGAGATGTTGCCCCAGTCACGCCGTTGCAGATAGTCCGTCGCGGCTCCGGCGGGCGTCGGCGTCAGCCAGGTCGGCTCGGTGTTGGCCAGCCAGGGGTCCGACGGCGTCCGGGGGTCCTGCGGCGGGTCGCCGGTCGGGAACCACCGGAGCGAATAGGTGCCCACGGGGTTGAACTTGTCGGCCGGGTTGTTCTGGTTCGCCGGGACGGATCGCATCATCCTGTCCACCGACGGGATGTCGAACACTTCACGCATCAGGACCGGGGCGAGGGACCCGGAGATCGGGTCGAACTCATCGCCGTCGACGAGCGTCGCCGTCACATCGGCGCCGATCACATCGCGGGCGACGTACTCGGCGAACCGGTCGATCGTTTCATTCACGCCCTGTCGGTCGGTGACCACGCTGCCGGTCCGTCGGTCGGACTGCCCCACCGTGACATACACAATGGTGATGACGCTGAGCAGGGCCAGCGACCCGAGGATCAGCACCAGCACCGAGCCGCGCCGCCGGGCGCACACGCCCCGACCGGCCCCCCGGTTGCCGCGCCGTGCCGTCCTGTCGATCGTGGGTCGAAGCTCGTCCATGTCCTGCCTCCGCATCGTGTTCCCGGGCGGCCGCCGCCCGGCGTCCCCTCATCCGTTACGGCTCCCGCCGCTCGGGGACCTCCATGACAAACTGGAACCGCTGCTCGACCGAGGGGTCGTTCGGATCCGCCAGGCCCAGCGTGACCCGGATCAGTTTCGGCCACGCCCACGGGATCGTCGGCGTCGCCGCGTCGCCCGGGCTCTCGACCCGCCCATCGCCGCCCGGCGGGTCCTGGTCCGGGTTGAACGACGGGTCGATGTAGCCGAAGTAGCTCGTCACCGTCTCGCCCACCGCCGGGGCGTACGCCGCGCCGAGGCCCTGCCCGTGCACGACCTCGGTGAGCACGCGGTAGTTGCTGATCGCGCCGTCGAGCCGGCGGTAGCGCGCGTCGAATCCCTCGAGCACCTGGTTGTGGTTGTACGGCGTGGCGACGGCGTTGATGTTGGTGTTCGTCGTCGGAGTCCCGTCGGCCAGGCGCGCCATCCCGTGCCAGATCAGTTCTCCCTCGCGCCCGGCCACGTACCCGTTCGACCCGCCGTCGAAGGACGGGTAGGTCCGCCCGAAGGACCACTCGACGATGAACTCGGTGCAGTGCGGCAGGAAGTTCGACGCCGAGAGCATGAGCTGGTCGGCCCGCTCGATGGCCTCCACGAGGGGGGGCGAACCGTCTCTCAGCACTCCGAGGTAGTTCGGCGGCGCGGGCTCGTACCGCACGCGCACGCGGTCGTTCGGGCTCGAAGCGTGCGACCACGCCGGCAGGCCGTCCTCCATCCACGACTGCGACCGCCCGAGCAGCTGCGTGTCGAAGTTGGGCTGCCCGGAGGGCGCGTAGCGCCGGTGCTTGCCGTCGACCCCGATGTTCGACCCGTCCGGGCCCGCGTTGGCCGCGGGGTTGAAGAACTGATTCGTCGCCTGGTTCGGGAATCGGTCCGCCGTCACCACGATCGCGCGGATCTCGGCCAGCGTGGTCGTCGCGATGTCGACGATCCCGCCGGAGAACTGCGGCCGGAGGTTGAAGTCGGTCCGGATCGCCGGTGGCGCGGGGAACGATTGGGGCGTCTGGCCCGCGTCGGGGAAGATCGCGGCCAGCCCGCGGAAGATGCTCGACGCCGCGGGCTGGAGCGCGATCTGCTGATCGCGGTCGAGCATCATCTGAACCGTGACGCCCGCGTAGTTCGGATAGGCCTTGTACTCGGTCGATGCCCGCGGCGGGCACAGCAGCGTCGCGTGGCGGAGCAGCGTCCAGTCCCCGGCGTACCGGTTGGGATTGAGGGCGTAGTTCACCCCGAGGTTCGCATTCGCCTCGTTGTTCTGGTCGTTGAGCAACGGCCTGGTGTAGGCCGACGGGTCGTTGGCGTTCACGATCCGGCGCTTGCCGTGCCCGTAGTACACGCGTGCCGCGTCGGCCGACGCGATGAACCCCGCGCCCAGCGGCGAGCGCGCCGTCCGGAACTCGCCGGTCGCGAAGAACATCAGCTCGTCGATCCGCCGGGGGCGCGGCGAGCGGTCGTCCGGGTGGCGTGCGACCGCATCGCCGGAGGCGGAAAACCCGGACGTCTGGTCGGCGTCGGCCATCTCGTTGCGGATGATCAGGTAGCCGTCGCGGGTCATGGCGTCGATGTCGCGCCGCAGCTGCCGCTCGATGAGACTGGCGTAGGACGTGAAGGCGCTGACCTGCCGGCCCGCGCGGATGGTCCGCCCCGTCATCTCGAAGACCGCGCCCAGCGCCACGCCGACGAGCGCGACCGCGCCCACGGCGATCAGCATCTCGACCAGCGTGAACCCGCCGCTCGCTCCCGGTGCTCGGTTGCCGTTTCGCGTGGTCATCTCAATCGGTCCCTTCGGCGCCCGGTGCGCCTCACTTCGGATCCAGCGGCGTCAGCGTGAAGACCGAGACCCGCGCGGGGATCTGCGGCGTCAGCACGATCTGCCTCAGTTGCGTCGGCCCGGTCGTCGGCGTCGACGGCGGCACCGACGGCGAGATCAGGATGGTGTTGCCCGTCGTGTCGTTCGGATCGTGCCCCACCACCGTGTACACGTTGCCCAGGTTGTCGACCCACTTCTGACCGACCTGGCGGGCCAGCGTCCGCTGGGTCGCGGTGCCGGTCGAGGTGTTCAGGAGCAGCCGGTCGGGCTTCGCCGGGTTGTAGATCACGCCGAACGTGAACGGCAGGGCGTAGTTTCGGTTCGCGTTCTCGTCCATCCCCGTGTTCGTCGGCACGCCCTGCGAGCTCACCGCCACCGGCGACCGGAGGGCCGCGAACGGAGGCGTATTGAGCGGATTGTTCGTCAGCACGTCGTAGAGCGAGAACCCGGGCGCGACCCGGATCCCGGGGTCGATCCGGCGCACGAACAGGGCGAACTGGATCTTCATCGCCTCGTTGGGCGCGACCGGCACCCGCCGGGCGACAAGGTCCCAGACAAACTGCGGGTCCTGTGTCGACGCGTTGCGCGCCGGCCACAGCCGGTCCGCGACCGACAGCACCGCCGGGTCGCCCAGGTGGTCCAGCGTCAACGCTCCCGTCACCGCGTCGAACTCGCCCGGCGTCGTCGGCGGGTCCCACAGGAATGCGTCGGGGCCCGTCAGCGGCGACCACTGCGGATTCAGCAGCCAGACGCCCCACCCCGCCCGGCGCGGCAGGGCCGGGGCCGGCTGCGACGACGGGTCGAGCAGCCGGTTGAAGTCGTCGCGGTTGGCCAGGTACGCGACGCCGGCGTTGGCCCCGATGACCCCGTGCACCGAGTCCGAGGCGCGGCGCTGAGAGTTCACGACCACCGGGATGACGGCGCCCAGGCCGAGCAGCGCGAGCGCCAGGATCAGGACGCCGATCAGCACCTCGATCAGCGTGAAGCCCGGGGCGGGATGGCCGTTGGCGTCGCGTCTCATGGCGCGGTCCCCGTGATTTCCTGGATCCAGCCCAGGTAGTGGTGCACCGTGAAGACCCGGGCATCCGACGGCACCGGCTGCCCGCCGACGACGAGCCGGCCCTCGAGCCACTCGTTGATCCGCGTGACGTTCACCGGCTGCCCGCCCACCTGCACGAGCATGGGATCGGTCTGATTCTGGTACAGGCAGCCGGTCACCTCGTCGACCCGCGCCCCCAGCGCGCCGGCGAGCTTGCGCTCGTTGTAGACGGCGACCTCGCTCACCGATCGCGCCATCACGCTGTCCGCCGACCGGTCGCCGACCAGTTGCGCCTTTTCCAGTCTGTTCAACTCCGTGTACTCGGCGGTGGCGATCCGTCGCACGTACCGCGACGGGCTCGGCGCCAGGTCCGCCCGGTACCGGTCCCACGGGCGCGCGTTGCGGTGCAGCGACGACGGACGCACCGCGAGGACCAGCGACTCCATCCGCTCGCCCATCCGCAGCTTGCCCGTCCCGCCCTCGAACCGCACCATGAAGGTCTGGCGGTCCTCGCCGTCCACCCGCGACTGCACGCTCGTCTCGATGTCGTAGAAACCCGTTTCCGGGAAGACCCAGTTGCCGCGCGCCTGCACCGCGGGCGCCCCGTACGTCTTCTCGTACCACGTCGAGCTCAGCGTCCCCGCCGGCGCGTACCCGCGCGCCATCCAGCCCCGCGGGAACTGCACCGGAGCGAAGTCCGGCAGCGGCACGAAGATGTCGCGGTAGATCGCGTCCGGAGGGTCGTTCTGGCTCAGCGGGTCGTCCTCGGGGATCTGCCCCAGCTGCACACACGGCACGATCGACAGCCGACCGCCCGAGTCGTAGAAGAAGACCGCCGCACCGTCCGACTCGCTCGACGACCGGGCCGCGGCGTCCCGCCCGGCGGTCAGTCCCGTCCGCAGCGCATTCTCGGCCATCGCCTCGTCCGACGAATACAGCATCCCCGAGAACGCCGGCACGGCGATCGCCAGGATCAGGATGAAGATCGCGATCACGACGATCAGCTCGACGAGGGTGAAGGCCCGGATGGTGTTCCTCATGGCCCCACCTCCACCGCGTTGTCGGCCGAGGCTCGCGCCATGATCTCGACCGCGGATGCCCCCGCGGGCAGGTCCAGCCGGGTCGTCATCACGACCGGGTCCACCCACTGCGGGTGGTTCATCGGGAGCAACTGCTCGTCGCCGAAGAGCCCGTCCGGCCCGGCCGCCACGATCGCGTACGCCGCGTTCCGCAGTTCCGGATCCGACGACGGGTCACCGACCATCGCCGGCACATTCAGGAACTGGTTGATCGGGTTGTTCGTGTTCGGCGACCCCGCGTCGTGCAGCCAGCGGTAGTACCGGAAGGCGACGCCGTTGGAATCGCGCAGCTCGACCCGCCCTTGCTGGATGTTGTCGAAGTGCACCGCCCGCGCGTTGCGGCTGGTGTCGAAGAACGGCTCGAACGCCCGCCCCGAGCCCTTGAACCCCCCGGTCCGCGTCGGCTCGGTCAGGCCGGGACCCTTCTTCCCGTCGCTGTCCAGTGCTCCGATCACGTAGTACGCCAGCGAGTAAACGCTGAAACGCAGATCGGGCGACGGCAGCGC
>CAZMPE010000173.1:0-6017 GCA_964567955.1 uncultured Phycisphaeraceae bacterium
TCTTCGTGGACGATGTCGGCGAGCACGTTCTGTTTGTAGCGCAACCACGCGAGGGAGTCGAGGATGCTCGCGTCCTCGGGCATCAGGCGGTGCGCGGTCTCGAGCAGGCGCCCGGCCTCGTCGAGGCGGATCCCCTGATCCGCGAAGTAGTAGCCGAGGTTGTTGTTCGCCCACGGGTGCTCGGGGTCGTACTCGAGCGCGAGCTCGTACATGCCGACGGCCTCGTCCTGGCGCCCGAGCGAAGCGGAGAAGTTGGCGACGTTGTACGCCATCACGGAGCGCGGGTCGCGCAGGTCCCACGGCTCGCGCGTGCCGGGCCCGAGCAGGCGGTCGAGCAGCGGATTGAGCTGGCCGATCGGGCCGGAACGGTCGATGAAGCGGCGCAGGTCGCCGGCGGTCCCCGCGACGGCGACCAGCCGGAGCCACTCGAAATCGACGTCGATCGACGGCGGCTGCGTGCTCGATCCGGCGTGCGCGATCACGTCCAGCGCCACCGCGCCGCGCTGCGCGTCGACAAGGGACTGGCTGGCCTGGAGCCAGGGCGCCGCGCCGACCGTCGGGTACTCGCGCAGGGTGTCCTCGCAGGCGGCGATGACCCGCGAGGCGTCGGGAGGATCGAGGCGGGCCAGCAATCGGATGCGCCGGCCGTGGAACTCCGGAGCGAATCGGATCCGCCGGCGCACCAGCTCGTCGATCAACCAGACGCCCGCGTCCGGGGTCGCGCCCGCGGTCAGCGCCCGCTCGACGATCGGGCCGGAAAGGAGCAGGAGCCGGCGGGCCTGGTGCGCGTTGAGCGTCACGCGGGCCGGCAACCGCTCGCGGACGACCGCCGCGGCCTCGGCGTCGCGCCCCTGCCGCGCGTGCAACTCGGCGAGGCCGAGCAGATCGTCAACCGATCCGCCGCCGGCCTCGATCCGCGCGAGCGTGAGACGGTCGGCCTCTTCGGCGCGAGCGGGCTGCGAACGCAGCAGGTCCTCCAGCACGCTCGCGAGCGCGGGGCTCTCGGGGAGATGCTCGCGGAGCAGGGCCTCCGCCGCGGCGTCGTCGTCCTGGATCGACATCACGCGGGCGAGCGCTTCGACGAGCAGCGGAGCGGTGGGGCGGTCGCGGTGCAGTCGCTCGAGCCAGGCGCGCGCGCCGGGCACGCCGCGCGAGTCACGCTCCCAGATCGAGAACAGCAGCTCGACCGCATCGCGGTCGGCGGCGTCGGCCTCGACGAGGTGCTTGAGGTCGGACTCGGCCTGCTCGAAAAAGGACCGCCGGATGAACTCCGAGGCGCGGATGAGCACGAGCGTGCGGTTGTCGGGGTCGGCCGCGCGGGTGTCGCGGACGGTCTGGTTGAAGCGGACCTGGTCGGCCAGCGGGCCCTCCGGGCCGTGCATCTCGAGGCGCATGGACCAGAGGCGCGGGTTGGCGCGGTCGAGATCCGCCGCGCGATCCAGCCAGGCTTGAGCGTCCGGTCCGTTGCCGACGGCGATGGCGATCGACGCGGCCAGGAAGAGGTCGGGCAGCGTCTCGGCGTCGGTGACGTCGAGGACGGGGCGGAGCTGTTCGAGGGCCTCGGCGTGGTAGCCCGCGCTGTACATGGCGCGCGCCCGGGCGCGCCGGGCGGCGTTGTCGCCGGGCGCGATCGAATCGATCGCCGTGTCGGCCTCGGACCAGCGGCCGAGTGCCGCGGCGGAGGACGCCCGGACGATGGCCGCTTCGCCGACGAGGGCGTCGGGGCGAGCGACCTGTGCCGCGCGGGCGATGGCCCGCTCGTGGCGGCCGGCGTCGGCGTTCAGGAGCGCCGTCAGCAGGGCGGGCGCGCCGGGTCGGGGCTCGCGGTCGAGCCATTGCGCGGCGGCCTGCGGGCGCGAGCGCCGGAGAGCCCGTGCATACACGGCGGCGTGGCGCGGGTTGGCGCTGATCAGATCGAGGGCGTCCGCCGCGGGGTCGCGGGAAGCGGCGAACAGGGAGACCGCGGTCTCGGCGTCGGAGGGGAAATCGCGGAGCGAGCGCGTGAGGATGCGGCGGGCGGCAGATCGATCGGAGGCCGCGGCGAGCAGGCGCGCGAGGCCGGCCCGGAGCGACGGCGCGCCCGACGGGTCGATGGCGGCCTGGAGTTCCTCGATGGCGCGCCCGAAGGTGCGGGGGACGGCGTCGGCGTTCCGGAGCGCGCCGAGCAACTCGAGATCATCGCGCGTGACGACGCCCTTTGCCGCGACGATCCGGTCGATCAGGTGGACGGCGGCGCTGGCTGGCCGTCCCGTTCGCATGGCGGCGTAGAAGACGCGCGGGGCGAGGTTGAGGTCCTCGAGCGCCGGGAGCGAGGCGGCCCTGGCGTAGGCCTCAAGGGCCGCGCTCTCGCGTCCGAGCCGGCACTCGACATCGCCGACATCGCGCCAGAGTTCGGCCCGACGGCGGAAGACGGCGCCCCACTCGAGCTGGTAACGGCTGGGGCTCGTCGGCTGATCGGGAAGCTGGAGCGCGCGTGTGAGCGCCTCGCGCCCGGCGGTGAGGCGACCGGTTTGAACAAGCGACCGGCCGAGGTTGACGAGGACGATGGTGGAGAGCGCGGGGTCGATGCGATCGGGCTCGGCGAGCCAGGCGCGGCTGAGGAGCGACGCGGCCCGCTCGAGGTCGCCGAGTTCGAGCGCCGAGCGGCCGAGGTACTCGAGAAACCGCGCATCCTTGAGGCCGCGATCGACCGCCGCCTGGATCGAGGCCGTCGCTTCGGCGCGGAAGCCCATGGCGAGCTGGGCCTCGCCGAGCTCGCGCCACGGTTCGGGCGCGCCGGGATCGAGCTGCGTCGCGGCCTGAAGGTCGGGGATCGCGGCGCGGGCGTCGCCGCGCAGCAGCTTCTCGCGCCCGGCGAGGTAGCGGGCGAGCGCGTTGCGCCGCGCCGCGGGCGGGGTCTCCGCGACGATGGGAGCGGCGGGCGTGCCGGCGAGTTCTGCGACCGCGGCGTCGAACGTCAGGAGTGCCCGGTCGAGTTCCGGCCCGGGCGCGACGGGGCGGAGGGCGGCCTGTTCGGCGTCGGCGGGGATCGAATCCGCGGCGATGCGGACGGGCGACGCGGCCTGGCGTGTCGCTTCGCGCTGAAGGGCGTCGTACGCGGGGCGATGGATCGCCGGCGTGCCCTGCCGGCCCGCGGGCGGGGCCGGGGGAGTATCGGTGGCGCGCGGCTGGGCGCAGCCGACGACCAGCAGCATCGACAGACCGATGACGCGGCCCCAGGTTCGATTCGCCGGGGTGTTGGTTCGTGCCGGCCCGGGAACGTGCCGACCGGATTGGCCGCGGGAACGACTGGTGCTCATGGTCAGGGGCTGCCGCTCTTCTTTCGTTTGGCGGTTCGGGCGCGTGGTTCGGCGGCCTTGGCGGGCTTTGCTTCGGCGGTCGCCGCCTTGTGGACGGGCGCGGGCTTGCGGGGCGGCTTCGGGGGCGGGCGGTCGGCGAGCCAGGCTTCGAGGAGCAGGTAATCGGGAGCGATCTCGCCGGCGCGGAACTGGCGTTCGAGCCAGGAGCCGGCGTCCTCGAGCTTGAGGTCGGGGGGGACGGCTTCCTCGTCGATCAGCGCGGCGTGCATCCGTTCGTCGAGCGGGAAGGCGTGCCCGCCGAAGCAGAGGAGGACGACGCGCGCGGCGACGAAGGGGGGCAGCCCTTCGAGCGACATGAGGAACATCCGTGTGTCGCGTTTGGGCATGTTCTCGAGGGGCGCGAGGGTGACGGCGTGTTCGCGCCGGTAGAGGTCGTTGAGCGCGGAGCGGATGCGGGCGGCGCGTTCGACGGCGCGCGGGTAGCGTTCGCCCATGATGTGGGCGAGTTCATCGGGCAGGCAGACGCGCAGCTCGTTGTAATCCACGACGGCGGAGAGGAGGCGTTTGAGGGCGGCGGCGGCGCGGCTTGCCCCGGCCTCCCACGTGAGGAAAGCCGCGAGCAGGTGGAGGACCTGCGGGTCGTGCCCGTGGGCCTTCTCGGCTTCGAAGGTGTCGGGCGTCTGCGGGCCGTGCGACGTGCGCAGGCGGCGCAGGAGCGAAGCGAGTTTCTTGGCGGGGTCGGGCGCGGTCACTCTTGTGCGTCCTTCGTGCTCTTTCGGGCGTTGTTGATGGCTTCGAAGACCGCGGCCTGCTTCTTGAGGCTCTCGTCGAGCTTGAACGTGATGTCGGGGGCGCGCCGGACGTCGATGCGGTTGGAGAGGTCGTGCCGGATGTGGGCCGCCGCGGCACGCAGGCCGTGCATGCAGAGTTCCTGGCGGTCCTCCGGGAAGATGGAGACATGGACGGTGGCGGCGCGCCGATCCGGGCTGACGCGGACGCCGGTGATCGTGATGAGCCCGGAGACGCGCGGGTCCTGCAGGCCGCGGTCGATGCAGGCCTGGATCTCGCGCTGGAGGGTGGAGGCGAGTTGTTCGACGCGTCGTGTCACGGGCGTTGCCCTTCCGTCCGTTTGAAGGCGTCGAGGAGTTCGCGGGCGATCCCGGTCTCATCGGGGGGGTCGGGGTCCGGGCCGTCGCCGCCGGTGCCGTGGATGATCTGCCGCGAGGTGTCGCCGAGCTCGGCGTCGATCAGGGAGCGGAGCTTGACGGTGATGCGGTCGAGGACTTCGCCGGCGCGGGCGCCGTCGATGGCGACGCAGGCGAGGCCCATGGAGGCGACGTCCATGCGGTTGAGGGCGCCGACCTCCGCGATGCTGACGAGGTGCTCGCGGTGGAGGCGGTCCTTGATGGAGTTCACCACGCGGCGCTTGTCCTTGAGGGACTCGCTCCCGCGGATGAGCAGCTCGAACTGAAGGATGCCGATGACCATTGGAGAGTGGCAAAGTGGCAAAGTGGCAGAGTGGCAGAGCGGGGGTCGCGGTTTGAACGGCGGGCAGCGGCGGGCTTGCCCCTCACTCTGTCGCTTGGCCACTTCTCTTACAACGTCCGCTTGACCTCCACGTTCTTGTAGCACTCGAGGATGTCGCCTTCCTTGATGTCGTCGTAGCCGGCGATCTTCATGCCGCACTCCATGCCGGCGCGGACCTCCTTGGCATCGTCCTTGACGCGTTTGAGCTGGTCGAGGCGGCGGTCCTTCTCGATGACGACGTCGGCTCGTGTGACGCGGATGAGGGCGTCGCGCTGGACGATCCCGTCGGTGACGTAGCAGCCGGCGATGGCGCCGACCTTGGTAATCTTGAAGACCTTGCGGACCTCGGCGTGCCCGAGCACCTCCTGGCGCAGTTCGGGGGTGAGGAGGCCTTCGGCGGCCTTCTTGAGGTCGTCGGTGATGTCGTAGATGACGTCGTAGGCGCGGATCTCGACGCCCTTGATCTCGGCGGTCTGGCGGGCCTTGCCGGAGGGGATGACGTTGAAGCCGACGATGATCGCTCGCGAGGCGTCGGCCAGGAGGACGTCGCTCTCGGTGATTCCGCCGACGGCGGCGTGGAGGACGCGGACTTTGATCTCCTCGGTGCCGACGCGCTCGATCTCGGCCTTGAGGACATCGACGGAGCCCTGCACGTCGGCCTTGAGGACGACGAGGATCTCCTTGACCTGCTTGTCGGTCATCTGGGTGAACAGGTTGTCGAGCGTGACCTTCGGCTGGGCGAGCTGGGTTTCGCGTTCGCGCGTCCGGCGCTGCTCGGCGGCGTCCTGCGCCTTCTTGAGCGAGTCGACGACGAAGAAGCGGTCGCCGGCGTCGGGGATCTGGTCGAGGCCGGAGATCTGCACGGGCCAGGGCGGGATCGCCTCCTTGAGCTTGCCGCCGCGGTCGTCGATGATCTCGCGGATGCGTCCGAAGCTGCGTCCGGCGACGATGAAATCGCCGACCTTGAGGCGGCCGTCCTGGACGAGGAGGTTGGCGACGGAGCCGCGTCCCTCTTCCATGCGGGCCTCGATGACGGTGCCGCGGGCCTCGCCGCCGAAGTCGCTCTTGAGTTCGAGCAGCTGGGCCTGGTAGTCGAGGACCTCGAGCAGTTCCTGGATGCCCTTTCCGGTCGTGGCGCTGGTCCGGATGATCTCGGTGGAGCCGCCCCACTCGACGGGGTTGAGGCCCTGG
>CAZMPE010000174.1:0-6011 GCA_964567955.1 uncultured Phycisphaeraceae bacterium
ACCGCCAAAGAAGAAAGGCAGATCCATGCGCCCGAGGCTGTTGAGCACCGCCGTCGCGCCGTTGATCCAGAAGAGCCCGGAGAGGTTGACGGTCCCCCCGAACGTGTGCATGGCGGAGTTCAGACGGAGCGTGCCCGCCCCGGTCACCGACGAGCCCGAAGCGAAGGCGTAGTTGGTGACCTCGAGGCGCACGGTCGCGCCGGAGCTGATGGCCATGGTGCCGCTCGCGGAGCCACCGCCGTGGATGCGGAGGAGGCCGGCGGAAACGGTTGTCGAGCCGACGTTGAAGAACGCAAGGCCGTTGGAGAGGATGAGCGTCCCGGCCTGCACGCTGAGCGCCCCGGTGTTCGAGAGCGTCGCGGCGCCCCAGATGGTCGAGGTGCCGGACCCGGTCTTGACGATGGACCCGGCGTTGCTGAGCACCGCCGACGTGCCGAGGTTGAGCCGCGAGGTCGACCCGGCGGTCTGTGTCGCGAGCGTGATCGTCCCGTCGTTGGTGAACCCGGCGGCGGCGGTGACGACGGCGTTGAGCGCGCCCGTTCCCTCGATGGTCACGGATTGCAGGGCGCCGATGCTGCCCGAGATGGTCGACACGCCGCGCAGTACGAAGGTGACCTCGTCGGCGACGGAGACCCCGAAGTTCAGGGCGGAGTCCGTGAGCACGGGCGTTCCGATGATGTCGCCGCCGTCGAAGTTGAACGTGAGCCCCGTGGCGGTGAAGGCGTCGTTGGTGTCGAACACGCCGTCGTCCTGGTGGAAGGTCGGCGCGGTGCCCGTGATGGTGAGCGAGCCGGACCCGGACACGAGGAGATTGCCCTCGTTCGTGTAAATGCCGCCGTTGCGCGAGAATGTCGTGGGTGTGTCGATGCTGGTGTCGCCGAGGTTCACCAGATCCGCGTTGAAGGTGCGTGCGCCGCCGGACCCGGCAGCAATGACGAGCGTGCCCGTGTTGTCATTGACGAGCGTCGCGCCCCCCGAGATCGCCAGGCTGGACGACACCGCGTCCGTGGAGGTCAGCGTGAGCGTCCCGCTGTTCGTGAAGCTGTTCGACGCCTGCAGAACCGCGGCGAGGCCCGAGATGCCCTCGACGGTGATGGACTGGCCGAACTTGATGTCCCCGTTGAGCGTCGACGTTCCCCAGAACTGGAACGACGCGACGGTCGACGCCCCGGCGCCGATCGTCAGGACCGAGTCGCGGATGACCGGCACGCCGTTGATCGTGCCGCCGATGAAGCTGAACGCGGCGGACTCGAGCATGAACGTGCCCGTCGCGGTGAGCGTCCCGCCGGGATTCTGGTTGAAGACCTGGTCCTGCCCGTTGATCGTGAGCGATCCGGCGGCGTCGATCGTGAACGTCGCGGAGTTCGTGTACGTGCCCGACGTGTGCGAGAACGTCGTCGGCGTCACGAGGCTGACGGTGCCGTTGTTGATGATCGAGGCGTCCACGGTGCGCCCGCCGTCGGCGCCGAAGAGCGAGAAGAGGATGCCGGTCGAGGAGATCGTGAGCGTGCCGCCGCCGCCGACGACGAGGGCGCTGGCCGCGCTGCCGCCCGATGATGTCAGCGTGATGTGCCCGTGGTTGGTGAAGCTGGCGCCGGCGGTCAGCGTGGCGTCGTTGCCGGCCGTGCCCATGACCGTGATCCGCTGGTCCTCGGCCACCGTGCCCGTCATCGTGGACGTGCCGCGCAGCTCGAACTCGGCCGCGTTCATGGCCGAGATGTTGAGCGCGGAGTCGATCAGCACGGTCGCCGCGGCGAACAGGCCGTCGATGTAGTTGAGCGTTCCCGTGAACGACGTGCCGATGTCGAGTGTGCCGGCGGCGAAGTTCAGCGTCGGGATGTCGGCCGTCGTGCCGACGGTCAGGTCGTGCGAAAGATCGATATCCCGCGAGCTGACGATGGAGAGCGCCGCCGACGCCGCGGTGATCGTGATGTTCGCCCCCGCGCCGCCGATGACGGCGTCGTCCACGCTCGTGGGGACAGTGTCCGTGTCCCAGTTCAGGGCGTCGTTCCAGTCCGCGTCGTCGCCGCCGCCGTCCCAGGTGACGGTCGCGAGCAGTTGGCGCGGTTCGAGAGCCTCCATGCTGCGGGTCGTGGGGTGAGCACGGTCCCGGACACGGCTGTGTCCACGGCGGAGTCGGTTCTTCACGGCGTGGTCCCTCGTCTCGTGGTCGTCAGAACGGAACCGGCGCACCGCGGCGGCAACGCCACTGCCCGCGCCGGATTCAACCCGTATCGGCCCGAACAGCACCCGGGATTAGGCGGACCGGGCAGGTCAGGGGACGCCGTTTTTGCGATAATCCCCGTCGTCCCAGCGTGCAATCGAGGTGAGGTCCGCGGTCCGGACCAGGCGGGCGTGCCCGTCCAGGAACATGCCGTTGGCCCCGTTGATGTGCCGCTTGGGCTCGATCCGCTGCAGGAAAATCGGCGAGTTGCTGCCGCCCGTGACGTTGCTGGCGTTGTGCAGGTCGTAATACACGGCCAGCTGGAAGTTCGTCTGGTTGGGGAAGTACCAGGCGTTGGAGTGAATCTGGTTCGGGTCGTTCGAAAAACAGGCCAGGTACACGCAGTCGAACGGGCGCGGGTACCGGTTCATCTTCGTCGGCTTCTTGGCGATCGAGTTGATCACCCCCGGCGCACTGAAAGAGATGCCGTTGTTGACATAGTGGATTTCGTGCCGATCCCGCGGCCGGCTCGGGCATTTGTAATACGGAGCCAGCGCGTACTGGTCCTTCATGCCACCGGTCGGATCGACGAACTGCGACTTGTTCTCGGCGCGGACATCGAGGAACGGACGAAGAACGTACGCCCACGGCGGATTCAACCCCGGCGGCCCCGGCGGATGCGGGGGAGTCACCGCCTCACTGAAGCCGCTCTCGCGAGGGATGACCTCCTTGAAGGTCTCGGCGTACATGTGCAGCGCGATGCCGATCTGCCGTTGATTCGAGAGGCATCGTGCCGCACGGGCCACTTCGCGGGCGTGCCCCAGCGAGGGCAGGAGCAGGCCGATGAGCAGCGCGATGATCGCGATGACCACCAGCAACTCGATCAGCGTGAATGCTCGACGTGGGGCGAACCGTTGCATGTCCGGTGCCATTCCCGAAGCCTACCCGAAAGCGATGCAAGGACCCTCCCGGATGTCCCGGAACGGTCCCGATCATGCTCGCGAAGCGGGTTATCGAGACGACGGCGGGTCGCCGGGCAACGGGATGGGCGGCTCGGCGGGGGTCGGGGCGGGGGTCGCCGCGGGCTCCGCCGCTGGTTCCGTCGCTGGAGCGGCCGGTGCCGCAGGCTCGAACCGGGGGATCTCAGCCGTCGCCGGCCGCTGTGGAACCGCGGAGTTCGACCGGAGCGTCACGTCGACACGGCGTTGCCAGGCGGGAGGAACCGGGATCGAGTTATCCAGGACGCCGCTGGTCGTGTCCCGCTGCATGATCTCCCAGCGCATGACGTCCGGACGCGACTTGTCGCCCTTCGCCTTGTTCTCGGCGAACCGGATGACCAGTTGCTTGCCGACAGGGATGTCAACGGACCAGATCTTCTCGCCGGTGGAGGTATCCACCAGCGTGACCGTCTGCGGGTAGTCGGGGGTGCTCTCGTACGTGTACAGGTCCAGCGACGCCAAGGAACCGCCCGCGTAATACCCTGGGACGCAACCGGCGAGCGTCAGGGCGAGCAGGCCAGTCGCCGCGGCGGCGATTCGGGTTCTGAACGGTCGGCGGATTCTGCTCATTTCTGGCTCCGGTCTTTCATGGTCATGCTGGACCGGTCTCGTGGCGCGAACATGGGGTCGCGGTCGCTCCCGGTCGTTGCTCAGTGTATCGTCCGATTCGTGGGCTTCCTCACAGGCGTCGGACCAGTTTTCGGCGGCCGGTGGGGGTCCGGGCGGGGTTTTTTTCGGGCCCCGCTCACCTGACTACGTGCCGCAGGAGGAACGGTTCATGCCCGAAGAACGGGGTCTTGGGGCCGGTGCACGCGGCGGGGGGATCGATCCGTCGATCCGCGTGGGCCATGGGTTTGATCTGCACCGGCTGGAAGCGGCCGGCGCGTCGGGCCGGGCCCGGCCGCTGCTGATCGGCGGCGTTCGATTTGAGCACACCAGCGGGCCGGTAGGTCACTCGGATGCCGACGCGCTCCTTCACGCGATCACGGACGCGATTCTGGGCGCGCTCGCGTTGCCCGACATCGGCCAGCTCTTTCCCGACACCGACCCGCGCTGGGCCGGCGCGGACTCCGGCACGTTCCTCGCGGAAGCGGTGCGTTTGGCGTCGGGCGAGGGGTGGAGGGTGGTGAATGTCGACGCAACGGTGGTGATGGAAGCTCCGAAGATCGGTTCGCGCAAGGACGAGATCCGGTCGAACATCGCGCGCCTGCTCGGCGTCGACACGGGCGTCGTCAATGTGAAGGGCAAGACCCACGAGCGCGTCGATGCGGTGGGGGAGGGGCGCGCCATCGAGGCGCACGCCGTCGTGCTGCTCACGCGCGCGTGACATCGTGGGCGGTCGGCCGGCCCGCGGCCGCACGGCGCGAGGCGAACTGGCGCATGCCCCAATCGCCGAGCCGCGGAAACGCGGTCATCAGAGCGAACGCGAATCGGGTCGTGCGGCTGGTCCACACCTCGGGTCGCGGGCGGCGCAGGCAGCGGACGACGGCGCGGGCGACGCGCCGCGGCGGCTGCATGAACCGACGCGGAACGACCGCGGGCATCGACTCGCCCTCGCCGGGCGGCCGGTCGAAGAACTCGGTGTCGGTCGCGACGGGGTGGACGGTCGAGACATCGACACCGGAGCCTCGGAGCTCGATCCGCAACGCACGCCCGATGTGGTCCTGGGCCGCCTTCGTGGCCGAGTAGGCCCCGTGAAAGGGCACGCCCACCTTGGCCACGCAACTGGTGCAGATGAGCACGTGCCCGGCGCGGGCCGCGAGCATCCGCGACAGGGCCGGCCGGATCGTGCTGAGCGTCCCGAAAAAATTGGTCTCGAAGATCGCCCGCATCTCCGCGTCGGTCATCGCACCGATCGGGCGGTCGATCCCGTAGCCCGCGTTCGCGAAGACCGCGTAGACGCCGCCGAACTCGGCGCCGGCACGCTCGACCAGGGCGGCACATTCCTCGGGACGGTCGACATCGACGCGGACGGCGATCGCGCGGCCGCCCTCGCGGGTGATCTCGTCGACCAGCGCGCGCAGCCGGTCCTCGCGGCGCGCCCCGACCGCCACCGGCATCCCGGCCCGGGCGCACTCGATCGCCGTCGCGCGGCCGATGCCGCTGCTGGCGCCGGTGATGACGATCGGTTTGCCGCGCAGATCGCGTGTGGCCATGAAGGTCCCCGGTGTGCCCGCGCGGATTGTACGGGGTGTCGCCCGCGCGCTACCCGCGGTGCAGCAGCCAGCGCAGCTCGGCGGCGCCCGCCGCAACGCTCGCGCCGGCATAGGCCGTGACGCCCGCGACGCACCCGGCCGCCAGCCCGACGGCGTGCCCCCACCAGCCGGCGGGCCTCGGCGTGAGCCACAGGACCAGCATGACGACGCCGGCCATCGCCGCCGTCGCGGTCACGATCCGCACGCCCGCCGCAACGGTCTCGCGGTCGAAGACCCGCTCCGGGCCGAGCAGCTTCGCGAGGATCGCGCATTGCACGATGGCGGCGATCGACGTGGACCAGGCGAGCCCCGCCTCGCGCAGCGGCCAGATGAGGGCGAGGTTCAGAACCAGATTCAGTCCGACCATGGCCAGGGCGACGCGCATGGGCGTCGACGTGTTGCCCTGTGCGTAGAACGCCCGGGTGAAGACGTGATTGAGCGAATACGCCCAGATCGCCGGTGCGAAGCCGAGCACGACGCTCGCGCATCGCGCCAGGTCGTCCGCGGAGAACCCCGATTGACCCCCCGAAAAGAGCGTCGCCGCGAGTTCCTGACGCACCAGGATCAGCCCGACGCTCGCCGGCAGCCCGATGTAAAGGGACAGCCGCAAGCCCCGCCGCAGCGTCCGGGCGAAGGCCCCCTCGTCATCGGCGT
>CAZMPE010000175.1:0-6004 GCA_964567955.1 uncultured Phycisphaeraceae bacterium
GGCCGGGCGTAGAGGTCGGGCAGGTCCTGGTCCGCCGGACCGAGTTCGAACTTCGTCCACCCGCCCCGCGGGAGCACCGTGGCGCGGGTCCGGTCGGGGATGACCTGGGCGACGACGAGCAGCGCATCGCCGAGGAGGAACGAATCGTCCTCGGAGCGGAGGGCCGGGTCTGTCGGATCGGCGAAGAAGGTCGGGCGCGCGACGGGCAGACCGTTGCGCGAGGCCTCTTCGAAGAGCGTGTAGATGTAGGGCATCAGGCGGTAGCGGCGCTCGATGGCCAGCCTGCACGAGCGCTCGACCTGAGGCCCGAACGACCAGGGCTCCTTGTCGATGTTCTCCTTGCCGGTGTGCCCGCGGGCAAAGGGCAAGAGCGCGCCGAACCCCATCCATCGGGCGAAGAGAGCGCCGTCGCCGTTCCCCGCGAAGCCGCCGATGTCCGGGCCGATGAAGGGCTGGCCCGAGAGGCCGATGTTGAGCGCCATCGGGATCGAGGCCTCGAGGTGGTACCAGTCCGCCGAGTTGTCGCCGGTCCAGGTCGCCGCGTACCGCTGGCCGCCGATGTAGTTCGCTCGCGAGAGGACAAAGGGCCTTTTTTCCGGGTTGGAGGCGAGGATGCCCTCGCGGCTGGCCTTGACCATGAGCATGCCGTAGACGTTGTGGAAGCGGGCGTGCGGGCCCGGTCCGCCGAGTTCGGCGTCGGCGCGGTGGACATTGTCTTCGGGCATGGTCTTGGAGGGGACGTTGAAGACGGCGGGCTCGTTCATGTCGTTCCAGACGCCGTCGATGCCGGTCGCCATGAACGGCGGATAGAGCGCGGACCACCAGCGTCGGGTCTCGGCGCGCGTGAAGTCGGGGAAGACGCAGGGGCCGGGCCAGACATCGCCGCGGAAGTCCGTCCGGCCGTCGGATGTTTTCACCCAGTGATCGCCGGCGGCGCCGGAGTTGAACACGCTGTAGCCGCCGGCCGGGACCCTTGACGGATCGGCGCCGATGCCGGGGTCGATCATCCAGACGGTGCGGAAGCCGAGGGCGTGCAGGTCGGCGTTGTGGCGCTCTGGATCGGGGAAGTGCTTCGGATCGAAGGTGAAGCAGAGGAAGGAGTTCATGTAGTCGATGTCGTGCCAGATGACGTCGCACGGGATGTCGCGATCGCGGAACTCGCGGGCGATCTCCATGACGCGTGTGTCCGGGTAGTAGGAGTAGCGGCACTGGTGGTAGCCGAGCGCCCACTTCGGCGGCAGGGGCATCCTGCCCGTGAGATCGGAGAGGGTCATCACGACCTCGGCGGGGGTCGGACGGTCGATGATGATGACGGAGAAGGCCGGGCCGTCGGCGCGGAAGACGATCTGAGAGGTGAGGTCGATCTCACAGCGCCAGGTCGTGTCGGCGAGCACGCCGAAGGCCGTGCCGTCCCCGCGCACAGCGAGCACCCACGGGTGCGACTGGTACAGCGACGGGGCCGAGTCGTCGTACCCGTAGGCGTCGGTGTTCCAGCACTCGACGGTCCGACCGTTGCGCAGGAGCGGGCCGGTCACTTCACCGGTCCCGTACAGCGATGTGTCGCGCGGCACGGCGATGGTGGCCACGTGCCGCCCGCCCTCGCTCGTGAAGGTCACGGCGGGCGCGAAGCCGTCGGGCGCCGGGCCGAGGGCGGGGAACGGCCGGTCCAGAGCGAACGACGGCGGGGCCTCGGCCAGCGCGCGAGCGCTGGCGCCGAATCGCACGATCCGATCGCCGATCGACTCCGCGACCGGCTGGGCGAGGACCGATCCGGCCAGGAAAACGACGGCGCCGAGCGCCGCGGCCATGCCCGATAGCCCGATGCGGGCCCGACGAAGAGTCCACGACGCCCGCCAGATCAGCGACATAAGGAAGCCTCCTGTGGAGCGGAGCGTAGCCGGTGGAGCGCGGATCCGCCTGTCTGGCGGGACGGACCGCAGATTGGCTTCATTTTTTGAGCGATCGCCGCAATAATGCCCCAACCCCGGTCGCCGACCGGTTGGACGGCCCCGCGACCGAGGAGTCAGGAATGACCGGCAGACGGTTCAGAACAATCGCACGTCCCCTGGCCATCGCCTTGGCAGCGGGCGCGGTCTTCGGGGCGTCGGCGGCCGGCGCCGACGAGCCGGTGATCTTGCAGTGGTACGAGTGCCGTTGGAACGACATGGAGCACCGGACGCCGGACTTCTTCCTGGCGGGGTACGGGGCGCTCTGGCTGCCTCCGGCGTCGAAAGCATCCGCGCCGGCGAGCGCCGGGTACGACGTCTTTGACCGGTTCGACCTGGGTCGGCCGGGCGCGCCGACCACGTACGGCACCGAGGACGACTTTCGTGCGAATGTCGCGGAACTGAAGTCCGCCAACGGGCTCGTCTACCTCGACATCATCATGAACCACAACTCGATGCGCCAGACGAGCGCGGCCTTCCAGGCGGCGGGGGGCTACCCAGGTTTCTGGATGCAGTCGAGCACGCCGCCGGTGAACAAGCAGCCGACGAGCCCCTGGGGGGACTTCCACGGCGGCAACGCACTGGGGTATCTGCAGTCGGAGAATCCATCCGGCTCCAACTACGACCTGTACAAGGGCGACCTGGTCGCGTTGATCGACATCGCGCAGGAGACGAACCATCAGTTCATCCGCCAGCCGGTCGCCTCCGGCGTCCCGCAGAATATCCCGGCGGGCACCGTCTACAACGTGCCCAACTCGGACAATCGCCGCTTCTACCCCGACCTGGGCCTGGCGCCGCTGGTCTTCACGAACCCCGGAACCTCGCGGAACCCCGGTTCGATCCCGTTCACCATCTATCCGTTCAACACGTCTGATCCTCTGCAGGGCGACGCGGTGACGGACAACACGACCGGCCTGCTGATGCGTGCGACGCAGTGGCTGCTCGACGAGCACAAGGTGGACGGTTTCCGGCTCGACGCGATCAAGCACGCGCCGAGCTGGTTCTGGGATCAGTACTGGGACTCCGCTGTCCACCTGCGCCGCAAGACGCCGTGGGGCGCTTCGGTCACGCCGTTCAGCTTCGGCGAGTGCGTCGAGAGCAACTTCTTCACGCACGCGAATTTCGTCCGCAAGGACAGCTTCGGCAACCGCGACGCGCTCGATCTCAACGGGGCGGGGCAGCTCCGGGACATCCTGAACGCCTCGGGTCTCGGCGCGTGGAGCAACGTCATCGGAGCGCACCTGGACAACCAGGACGACGGGTTCAACAACGGCTCGCTGGGCGTCAACCATGTCTTCAGCCACGACAACGGCTCGACGGGCAGCGGCGGGTCGCCTCCCCCGCTGCCGACGCTCCGCCAGCAGGCCCTGCCGCAGCACGCCTACCTGCTGATGAGGCCGGGCCCGGCGATCGTCTACCACAACGCGCTCGGCGTGAACCGTGGCTCGGGCTTCTGGCCGCGGCAGGGCGTGCCGATCGCGCTCGGACTTGATCACGCGACCAACGGGCCCGACGCGACGATGACGCGGCTGGTCGAGATCAGGAACAACTACGGGCGTGGCGAGTTCGCGATCCTGAACCAGACCGACCCGTCGAACCAGTCGCTGAACGACGTGCTGATCTTCGAGCGCCGGCGGAACATGGGCGGCGGCGTGTACGCAGCGAACGTGCTCGTCGGGGTCAACGATCGCTACGACACGGGCGTTCAGACCCGCAACATACTGACGTCATTTGCGCCGGGGACCCGCCTGCATGAGCAGACGGGCAACGCCGCGTCCTCGCTGGTGGACCCGCTCGGCCAGGTGCCGGAGGTTCTGGTTGTCGGCGCCGACAAGCGTGTGCTCATCACGATTCCCAACAATCGGAGCACGGCCGGCGAGCACAACAAGGGGTATGTCATCTACGGCCCGGCGGTGCCCGCGGGAACATTGACGTACACGAACGTCGTGTCGACGATCGCGCCCGATCCCGTGCAGGCGCCGGCGTACCTGCGCCGTCTCAGCGCCGTTCCCGTCATCACCGCGAACTCGTTCGACCTCGTCCTGACCACGACGCAAGCCGATCCGCTGGATCCCAACACGGACGACAACGCGATCTTCCGCTTCAACCGCGGCTTCGTCGACCTGAACGGCAACGGGATGGTGGACATCGGGCCGGGAGCCGCGATCGGGGCCGGTTTCGAGCAGTTCCTGACCGTCAACCAGCCGCTGTTCGGATCGGGGCAGCAGCAGGGCCAGTACGTGCAGACGATCAACGCGGGCCTGCTGCCCGAAGGGTACAACTACGTCTCCGTGCTGGCGTTCCGCAAGCGTGGGGCCGGCGAGGACCCCCTGCCGCGCGAGTTCCGATCGGTCGTCTACATCGACAGGGCCGGTCCGCTGGTGCAGTGGACGAATCAGGGCGTCATCACGACGAGCAGCTACCAGTTCCACATCCGGTTCCTGGACCGCACGGCGCAGCGCACCCACCTGCTGTGGGACCTGCCCGCGGGGACGAACGCGGTGCCGCTGGCGACGCCGTTCAACCAGGCGACGAAGTTCGACCGCTTCGAGTGGCGCCGAACGCTCGACGGCCTGACGCACGGGTACCACAGCCTGACCGCGGTGACGTTCGAGGACAGCGGGAACGCCTCGGTGAACCGGTACGAGAACATCTACGTCGATCTGTGCCCGGCGGACTTCAACGACGACGGCCTCCTGAATCTCGCGGATTTCGGGGCTTTCCAGACGGCCTTCGCCGTCCAGGACCCGATGGCGGATTTCAACGGAGACGGGGTTTTCAACCTCGCGGACTTCGGCGCATTCCAGACCGCCTTCGCGATCGGCTGCCCCTGACGGCACAAGAAACGGGCCCCGCATCGCGCGGGGCCCGTCGTGTGTTCCGGATGTCAGATCGCGATCAAGTCAGCGGCGGCGGCGGCAGCCCGCCAGAAGGCCCAGGCCCGCCAACGCGAGCGTCCCCGGGGTGGGGATGACGGTGTAGGACCGGTACTGGCCGCTATTGGACGGCGTGCCCCAATCCGGCGTGGCCGCGACCGCAAGGCTGAGGTGGTCGACGCCGGGATCGGTCGTGCCGCCGGCGGTCGACATGACATCGAAGAAGAACGTGTTCCCGATGACCAGGCCGAGGTTGGACAGCGCGATCGTGAACGAGACCGTTCCCGTCGCCGCGTTCGCCAGGCTGTGACTCATTCCCGAACCGCCGATGTACGTGGCGGCGAACTCGGAGCCGTCCCAGACGACCCCGTTATTCTTCCACAACTGCGCACCGCCGCCGCTGTCCACCCAGCTGCCCAGCCAGAAGTCGTTCAACTCCGGCGTATTGATCGCCCGGCCCCACGGATTGCTGGGCGAGCTCACGCCGCCCGGCTTCGTGTCGAACAGGATGCAGTACTTGCCCCAGTTCGTCGCGGCGATATCCCCGTTCACCGTGATATCGATGAACAGATTCGTCGCGTCGTTGTTCATGGAAACGTTGACCAGGTCCAGGTGCGGGAAGCCCGTGAAGGCCGCGCCCAGGTCGCCCGTCGGATCGGCATAGTTGACCTGAGCGGACGCTCCGCCGCAGAGAAGGGCCAACGCCGCCGCGCAAGAAACGTATTTCCGGTTCATTTGACTCTCACTCCCGCTATGGGTGTCCGCTCTCTCAACGGTCGGGCCCAACAGAAGTGCCCGCCGTCCTGCCTATGCGCGTGCAGTCTATCGCGTTTGCGCCACGGCACAAGCGGAATACGACCCGGCCCGGGACCGCATCGTCCGCACTCGAATCGGGACGTGTTAGGGCGGGTCAGCGGGAGACGCGTGGGTAGAGGAACCTCAGTGCATCCGGGAAACGCTCCGCCCAGGCTGATTCCGTGTGCAGCGCTTCGTTGTCGATCCGGACACGCAGCCGGTCCTCGCTCATGCCGCCGGAACGGAGCTGCTCCTCAAGTCCCTTGATCCAGTTCACATAGGCCAGGTTGACGGATCGCTGGGCCTCGGCGGTGCCGCTCTCCTGACCGCCCATCCCGAAGAAGATTCTGTCCGGCCAGCGCTCGACACCGTCCAGATAGGTTGCCC
>CAZMPE010000176.1:0-5987 GCA_964567955.1 uncultured Phycisphaeraceae bacterium
GCTTTGAGCTTTGAGCTTTGAGCTTTGAGCTTTGAGCTTTGAGCTTTGAGCTTTGAGCTTAGAGCTTAGAGCTTAGAGCTTAGAGCTCTGATCCTCGAGCCCTACCGCGCCGGGAATCGACGCGCACCCGCCGAGCCCGCGTCCGGCACCACGCTCGCCTTGTGCGTGCTGCGCACCACCTTCATCCGCGGCTTGCTCGTGTTGAACTGCCCCCACACCCACCCGTCCAGCAGCATCACCTCGAGCGCCTGCATGACCAGCATGATCTCGCTCTCGGTCGGCGCGCGCCCGCTCCGCGTCAGGCGGGCCGCCACCTCCGCACGGATCTCCTGGATCGTCTCCACCCTCTCCAGCGTCTCGATGATCATCCGGTACGCGCCCGCCGCCGGCAGCATCTTGTCGCCGCGTACATAGCACTTCTCGCGCCGGATCCGCCCGTCCCACAGGATCGGCACGAACTCCTCGCGCGCCCCCCGCACGTTCAGACGGAAGACGTTGTACTGGCTGATCTTCCACCCGAAATCCCGTTCCCCGGCCAGCTCCCCCGTCAGCAGCATCACCATCGAGAAGTCCACGCCCCCGAGCCCCGCGCGCCCCAGCACATCGTGCGTGAAGCCCCCGTTGCTCAGCCAGCGGAAGGCGTCCTTCGGCGACATCTTCATCCCCGCATCCCGCGCGATCCGCGCCGTGTACCCCTCGAGGTCCGTGAACCGCCCGTTCTGCGCGTACCAGTACTCCGCGAACCGGATGTGCTGCGACACCCGCTTCCGCACCAGCCCGTCGTAGAACCCGCGCAGCCACGCCCCTTCGAACTCGCCCCGCTCCAGCTCCAGGATCGTGTACGCCGCCTCGCGCGCGCCCGCGTGCGCCAGCATCAGCCCCGCCGCCAGGATCGGGTCCCCGAACCCCGCCGCGTCACCCGCCAGCAGCCAGTTCTCGCCCGCCGTCCGCTCCGCCAGGCTCGACCAGTCGCGCGTCGCCCTGACCGGCCCGACGCGCTTGGCTCCCCTCGTCAGCTCCGCCAGCAACGGCTCGCTGGACACCGCCCACGTGTACAGATCCTCCGGCTTCCGCCCCGTCAGCTTGTAGTACTCGGCCGGGCAGATGAACCCGATGCTCGTCCGCTCGTTCGACAGCGGGATGCACCACAGCCACCCGCACCCGATCGACAGCACGAGCACCCGCGTCCCGTCCGCCCCGATCCGCACCGGCCACTCGGCCCCCTCCCAGTACCCCCACAGCCCGATGTTCCGCAGCGTCGTCGGGCAGTTCACCGCGATCCCCAGTTCCCGCGCCAAAACCCCCGGCGCCCCCGACGCGTCCACGTAGTGCCGCGCCGTCACCCGACCGCCGCCGCCGAGCGCCAGCCCCGTCACACGGTCTCCCTCGTGCTCGACACCTGAAACCTGAACGCCCTGACGCACCTCGCACCCGAGCGACGCGGCGTGCTCCAGCAGAATCGAGTCGTAGATCGCCCGGTCCACGTGAAAGGCCGTCCGGAGCCGCTGCCCCGCAAACTTCGCCGGACGCTGCTCGTCGCGGAACTCATCGAAGGGCATGAACCCGAAGTCCCACAGGTCCGCGCTGCTCCCCCAGCGGTACGTCGCCCCCAGCTTCACCGGGAAGCGCGCCGCCTCCACCTTGTCCCACACCCCCATCTCGTCGAGGATCCGCGAGATCAGCGGCAGCTGGCTCTCCCCCACGTGCTCGCGCGGGAACCGCTCCTTCTCCAGGATCGCCACGCGCAGCGCGGGGTTGTACTTGCGCAGCAGCGCCCCGCAGGTCGAGCCCGCCGGCCCGCCCCCGATGATCGCGACGTCGAACTCCTCGTCTCCGGCCATCAAGCCAGTCTAGGGCCCCCCCGCCCTATCCCGCGTGAGTGAACGCCGGCGACTCCGTTCCCAGAAGTGCGGGGCACGGCCGCCCGGCCGGCCCCGCGAGAACAACGGCCAACAGGAGAACAGCAATGCCCGCCACCCAGACCCGTGCGATCCGTTCCGCCGCGGCGATCTCCGCCCTCGCCCTCGTCCAGTCCGCCGGCCTGGCCCAGGACACCAGGCCCGCCCCCTTCCCCGAGAAGGCGGCCGCGGTCCTCGTCTCCGGCTCGGGCGGCGCGGGCAACCTGCGCTTCGGCAAGGACATCGACAAGATGACCGACGTCTTCACGAACAACGCCTTCCGCTGGAAGTACACCAGCAACGGCGCCGGCTTCGTCCAGACGCTCAAGACCGATTCGGCCGGAGACTCAAAGTCCACCTTCGCCAACGTCGGCAAGGCGGTGGACAGCGCCGGCAAGTCGCTCTGGACGACCGCGTCCCGGAACCAGAACTTCGTCTACGTGCACAGCTCGCACGGGACGGGCAACACGAACAAGAGCTCCAACATCTCCTTCGAGAACGGCGAGCAGAGCAGCGACGCCGTCTGGAAGATGATCCGCGACCAGATGCCCGACGGTCACACGCAGTACAGCAAGGACGGGACGACGGACACCACCTGCGTCCGCACGATGACGTACATGCTCCAGCCCTGCTTCTCGGGCGGCATGATCCACGATCTCACGGTGAACCTGTCGGACAAGGCGCTCCGCCGCAAGCACTTCCCGTTCCTCAGCGACATCACGGTCATGACCGCCGCCGACTCCAACGAGTGCAGCTACGGCCAGGGCGATGACGGCGCCAACCATTGGATGAAGACCTTCTACGGCGGCATCAACGACGCCGGCAACCCGATCCCCGGGATCCTGAAGGACGGCGCCGCACACTCGGCATGGGATGTCTACAAGTACGCCGCCGAGAACGACATCCGCAACCCGCAGACCAACGGGTACGCGATCAGCGCCTTCGGCGCCGGCGAGACCCAGCCGACCCGCTACCAGAAGGGCGCCAACTACGGCACGTCGGCGAACAAGGAGCACCCCCTCTACCGCCACGTCTCCTTCTACCCCTCCCTGACGTTCGGCGACACCGTCGACGGGCGCGTCGACGTCGCCCCCGGCAACAACTCCTTCGACTTCCGCCTCGGCTCCGCCGATGCCCCGTTCTCCGGCGCTGTCCCCATCACCCTCGAACTCACCTCCACCACCGCGGGCCACATCAACGTCGATCGCGACATGTACCCCGACGCCGGCCTGGGCGCCCTGACGGACCCATCCCAGTTCTTCCTCCAGTACTACTCCTTCGACATCACGCCCACCGGCGTCTTCGTCGCCGACGCCATCGGCCTCACGCTCGCCGTCGAGTTCGATGACATCCTCAACATGTACGCCCACTCCGACATCCACCTCTTCCACAGCGCCGGCTCGGGCTGGTCAGACACCAACGCCGCCTTCGATATCCCCTCGTCCACGTTCACCCTGGAGTACGGCTCGCTCTACGAGCTCGGCACCTTCGCCGTCGTCGTCCCGGAGCCCGGATCAATCGCCCTCGCCTCGCTCGGCGGGCTCCTCGCCCTCCGCCGCCGGCGCGCCTGAACACGCCCCCGCGCACACAACAACGGCCACGCCGCGCGGCGTGGCTGTTCGCGTTACATGTCGACTTTGTCCCGCAGGATCCGGATCTGCTCCGGCGGGATCAGCTTGCCCTGGTTCATCCCCGGACAGCCGCGCGACGCCTGGTCCCAGTGCCGCCGGCTCTTCACGAGGCTCTTCCAGAACGGCCACGTGCGGCACTGCGCCGGCCTGTCCTCGTACACGCCGCACACCGCCTTCCCGGGGATCGTCGTCCGATCCAGGAAGATGCAGTCGAGGCCGAACGGGGTGCGGTTCTCGCGGAACGACCGCCCGAGCGTCGTCGATTTCGTGAAGTCGCGCAGAAAGACCTCTTCGCTCACGCCGATCCGCGCCGCCAGCTTCCGCCCCTCTTCGGGCGTGAAGAGCACATACCCCTCCGGCCCCGTGCAGCAGTTCCCGCACATCGTGCACTTGAACCGCAGCCCCGGCCTGCCCGACTCCGGATCAGGCGCCTCGAACCAGTCCCCGTCGGGGGCGCCGCTCATGACCCGCACGCCTTCTGCACCCGAGCCGCCCGCTCCGCGCACGCCGCCAGCTCGCGCGCCACTTCCGCGGCGATCGGCCCGCGCCTCGACTCCGCCAGCATGGACAGGTTCACCCGCACGTTGCACGCGCTCGCCCGCGCCGCCCCGTCCGCCAGAACCGCCGCGATCGCCAGGTCGCTCGCCAGGTGCCGGTTCGTGATCGGCGCCAGCTCCTCCAGCAGCCGCAGCAGGTTCGCGCACGCCGCCACCGCCGCACACGGCGCCTGCACCGCCCGGTCCGACGCCCCGGGCAGCTCGCGCATCCGCCGCTCGTCCCCCTCCGGCAGCTTCATGAGTTCGTTCACCGCCGCGTACGCCGCCCCGTCCTCATCCGCCAGCTCCAGAAAGACCTCCCGCACCGTCACCAGCGACCGGTGCGCGCCCTCCAGCGCCCCCTGGTGCGCCGCCAGGTTCTTCTTGCCCAGGCTGAAGGCCACGACCATCTGCGCCTGCGCCGCCGCCAAGGCCCCCGCCGCGCACGCCGTCGCACCCCCGCCCGGCGCCGGCGTCTTCGCCCCGATCGCGTCGAGGAACTCACCGAAACTCATCGAGGCGGCTCCGCTCATGGCGATCCCAGAGTACGCGACCCGCGGGCCGGACAACAGCCGCCCCCCGGTACACTCCGCCGCATGGCCCGCCTCGCCCTGCTCCTCGCCCTCCTCCTCACCGGATGCGCCTCGCCCCCTCCCCTCGAACTCGCCCGCAAGGGCGACGAGATCATGATCGCCGGCCGCCTCTTCCACACCGGCGCACCCGTCGTCCTCTGGACCGACCCCGGCGGCTACGACGCCTACCGCACCGAACGCCGATTCTCGCCCCTCGACTCCGCTTCCTGGGCCGCGACACAGGCCGAGGGCAAGCTC
Source organism: uncultured Phycisphaeraceae bacterium (assembly GCA_964567955.1). Taxonomy (GTDB): domain Bacteria; phylum Planctomycetota; class Phycisphaerae; order Phycisphaerales; family UBA1924; genus CAZMPE01. The sequence goes on from CAZMPE010000176.1 coordinate 4,896, forward strand.
GAAGGCCCCGCACGCTACAACCTCCGCACCGCCGGATTGACCACCGACGAAATCGACCGCGTCCGCGGCGGGGGGTGGGACCTCGCAACCCTCCAGCGCGTCGTCGATCAGTTCGTCATCCACTACGACGTCTGCGGCACCAGCCGACAGTGCTTCCGCGTCCTGCACGACATCCGCGGCCTGTCCGTCCACTTCATGCTCGACGTCGACGGCACGATCTACCAGACGCTCGACGTCAAGGAGCGCGCCTGGCACGCCACCACCAGCAACCACCGATCCGTCGGCATCGAGATCGCCAACATCGGCGCCTACGCCCCCGGCGAGAAGGACCCGCTCGACCAGTGGTATTCCCGCGACTCCCGCGGCAGCTACGTCACGCTCCCGTCATGGATGGGCGACGGCGGTGTCCGCACGCCCGGCTTCGTCGCCCGTCCGGCACGCGATCAGCCGGTGGTGGGGGCCGTCCAGGGCCGCCAACTCCGCCAGTACGACCTGACGCCCGAGCAGTACGACTCGCTCATCAAGCTCACCGCGACGCTCTGCTCGGCCCTCCCGGCCATCCGATGCGATTACCCCCGCGATGCGAACGGGGCGCTCCTCACCACGAAGCTCCCCGACGCCGAACTCGCGGTGTACACAGGCCTCCTCGGTCACTATCACATCCAGGAGAACAAGGTCGACCCCGGCCCCGCCTTCCAATGGGACCGCGTGGTCAACGGCGCCCGCCGACTCATGAAGCCCCGTCCATACTGATCAACCGGCTCCGCGCGCACCCATAATCCAAACGCTTTGAGCTTTGAGCTTTGAGCTTTCGGCTTCGCGTTGTTCTTCCAGACGCCGAAACTCAACTCCCGCTCTTCCTGGAGTCAATCACCAACGTCACCGGTCCATCATTGACGATCGTCACGACCATGTGCGCCCGAAAGACTCCCGCGCCGACCGTCACCCCCGCCGCGCCCCCCGCCGCAACCACCTCGTGGAACAGCGGCTCCGCGCCTTCCGGCCGCAACGCCTTGTCAAAGCTCGGCCGACGGCCCTGTCTCGCATCCACCGCGACGGTGAAGTTCGGCACCAGCAGCACGCCCCCCGCGC
>CAZMPE010000177.1:0-5968 GCA_964567955.1 uncultured Phycisphaeraceae bacterium
TCGGGCGGCGAACGCCGCAAGCTCGAGATCGCCCGCGCCCTGGTCACCAACCCCCGACTCATCCTGCTCGACGAGCCGTTCAGCGGCGTCGACCCCATCGCCGTCGAGGACCTTCAGAAGGAGATCCGCCGCCTCTCGGGGCGCGGCATCGCCTGCCTGATCACCGACCACAACGTCCAGCAGACCCTGCGGGTCTGCGACCGCGCGTACATCATCGACGAGGGGCGCGTCTTCGCCGAGGGCACGCCCCGCGACCTCATCAACAACGACATGGTGCGCCGCGTCTACCTCGGCTCGCTCTTCCGCGGCGACGAGTTCGATCATCCGGTCAACGGCGCCCGGCCGCCCTCGAAACCCGCCCCGACAGGGACCCCCGCATGAACACCGCCCCGCGTGCGATCCTCCTCGCCGGCGCGCTCGCCCTCTTGCCCGGCTGCCTCGAGCGCCGCGTCTCCATCACCTCCGACCCGCCCGGCGCGCTCGTCTGGATGAACGATCAGGAGGTCGGACGCACCCCCCTCCAGACCGGCTTCACCTTCTACGGCGTCTACGACGTCCGCGTCCGCAAGGAGGGCTTCGAGCCGATCGTCACGCAGTGCGCGGCCAAGTCCCCCTGGTACGAGTACCCCGGCCCCGACCTCATCGCCACCGCGCTCCCGATGCGCATCCGCAACGAGGTCGCCTGGCACTTCGTGCTGACGCCGATCGCGACCCCCGACGACCCGCGCGAGGCCGAAGAGGCCCTGCGCCTTCGCGCCGCCGAGTTCCGCGGCGCCATGCCCGCCCCGCCGGTGCGCCCGCCCACGCCCGAGGCCGAGCCCGCGCCGGAGCAGCCGTCACCGCCGCAGCGCTGAGGCCGGCACGCCCGCCACTTTCGCCCCGTCCTCGACGCTTCGGATGACGGACGCGCCCGCGCCGACCACGCAGCCGCGCCCGATCTTCACGCCGGGGATGACCCGCGCGCCGATCCCGATGAGCGTGTCGGGCCCGACCGACGATCGCCCGCCCAGCACCGACCCCGGCGCGACGTGCACGTTCTCGCCGATCACGCAGTCGTGCTCGATGATCGCGCCCGTGTTGATGATCGCGTGCGCGTGGACCGCCGCCCGCGCCTGCACGATCGCGCCCGCGCCCACAAACGCCCCCGGGCCGATCGATGCCGATGGCGACACGATCGCACGAGGATGCACCACAAAGTCGGGACGCGCCGCCAGGCCCCCGATCAGGCGGCGACGCAGCGGCAGATCCCCCACCGCGATGATCGCCCCGCGGGCGCCGATCAGGGCCTGTTGGTCCAGTCCGCCCAGGCGCGCCGCCCGCGGCGATCCGGACGCCAGCGCCGCGTAGGGATCGTCATCCAGGAATCCCACGATCGAGAAGCCCGCGGCGGCGGCCGCCTCGGCCACCACGAGGGCGTGCCCCCCGCCCCCGACCAGCACCAGTTCGCGCCCTTGGCTCATCCCGCCATCATCCTCCGGCCGGGCCCAACCGGCAAACGGACGGCGAGAACCGGTGATTTCCGTTGCCTCTCCCGGCCGATCCGGGGTATTCTGGCCGCCCCGGACCCACCTGCACCCGATCAGCGGAGAAACCCATGTCGACCCCGCGGTTCTCATTCGCCACCCGCGCCCTGTGTGCGCTCGCGGCGTGCCTCTGCCTCACACCCGGCCACGCGCACGCCCAACTCCTACCCGGCGCCCGCGCCCACCGCGTCCTGATCCAGGGCCTGCCGAGAAATGCCGCCGCCGTCGTCGAGGTCGACGCCTCCGCTCTCGACGCCGCCGCGGCCGAGACCGGGAAGTTCGTCATGCAGGGCGTCCCGCTGGCCTTCGACGGGAGCGCGAACCTTCGGCTGCAACGTCTTCACGTCACCACGCCCACGACCCGTTTCGTCGTCGGCCAGGCCGGCCGGCCCGACCGCGAACTGGACTTCGACCCGTCGAGCGTCCGCATGTTCCGCGGGGATGTGGAGGGGTACAGCGGCTCGAAGGTCTTCATCGCGATCTCTCCGTGGGGCAGCAACGGGCTGGTGGACCTCGGGCACGGGCGGCCGCGGTACGTGTTCTCGTCGTACGCACCCGGCGGCGCGCCGATGCCCGCGGGGTTCCTCACCGTGACGCGTGCTCCCGCCGGCGGCGAGCCCAACCCGGACATGCACTGCACCGTCATCGAGACCCGCCCCGTCGTGACGCCCGGCGCACCCGACGCGTCGCCCGTCAAGGGCCTCCGCCAGGTCCAGCTTGCGCTCGAGACCGACTTCGATTTCTACAACCTCTTCGGCAGTCTGCCCGCGACCAGCGCGTACATCGTCACGCTCTACGGCTTGGTCAGCGACGTCTTCATGAGCAACATCAACACGCGGATCGATCTCACCTACGTCCGGCTGTGGGACACGCCGACCCTCCCGTTCACGCCCGGCCTCGGCAACTTCCGGACCTACTGGAACGCCAACATGAGCGCCGTGCCCCGCGATGTCGCCCAGATGTCCAGCGGACGCGCCGACCTTCCCGGCGGGTCCGCCTACCTCAGCTCCCTGTGCAACAACAACGCCTACTCGTTCTGCGGCAACGCCACCGGCTTCATGTTCCGGCCCGACCCGCCGTACTTCTACAACTACGACCCGCACGTCACCACCCATGAGCTCGGGCACAACTTCGGCACCCATCACACCGACACGTACGGCCTGGACAACTGCAACATCATCGGCGTGACGCCGCAACGCGGCACCATCATGAGCTACTGCAACCAGACCGTCAGCGGGGGCATGGCGGTGATCGAGCTCTCGTTCCACAAAGTGACGCAGGACAAGATGCTCGGGTACGTCCCCACCGCGGCGTGCGTCGTGTTTGACTGCAACCAGAACGGCATCGCCGACGGTGTCGATATCGCGGCGGGGACGAGCCCGGACACGAACAACAACGGCATCCCCGACGAGTGCGAGGACTGCAACGGCAACGGGGTGCTCGACCCGCTGGACATCTCCTCCGGCACCAGCCTCGATCAGAACAGCAACGGCATCCCCGACGAGTGCGAGCCGGACTGCAACAACAACGGCGTCCCCGACGACCGCGACATCTTGCTCGGCATCAGCCTCGACGTGCACGGCGACAGGATCCCGGACGAGTGCGAGGCGGACTGCAACAACAACGGCACCTCCGACTACACCGAGCTGATGGCCAACATGCCGCTGGACAAGAACCGCGACCGCGCCCTGGACGCGTGCGAGGACTGCGACAACGACGGGGTCCCCGACCACGTCGAACTCGAGGGCGCGTACAACGCCTTCGTCACGAGCATGATGACCGACGGGGCCGTCCGGGAGTACCACTCCGTCGTCGGCGTCCTGATGAACAAGTCGGCCGCCGGACAGGTCACCGAGGGCCAGGACCTCATCGTCACGCCGACGCGCCGGGTGCTCGTCTCCAGCGCCCTGAACAACCGCGTCGTTGAGTTTGACCGCAACGGCGCGTTCGTCGGTGTGCTCGTCCCCGCGGGCTCCGGCGGGCTCTCCTACCCCACCGGACTCCTCCTCACGCCCACCGGCGACCTGCTCGTCGCCAGCCGCGACACCAACAGCGTCCTGCGCTACAACGCGACCACCGGCGCCTTCCTCGGCGCCTTCGTCACCCCCGGGTCCGGCGGCCTCACCGCCCCCTTCGGCCTCGCCTTCGGGCCGGGCGGCGACCTCTTCGTCACCAGCGGCACCAACCGCGTTCTCCGCTACAGCGGCACCACCGGATCGTTCATCAGCATCTTCGTCGCGGCGGGGGCGGGCGGTTTGAGCATGCCGCGCGGCCTGGTCTTCAAGCCCACCGACGGCAACCTGCTGGTGTGCAGCTTCGGCACGAACCGCGTGCTCGAGTACAACGGGACAACGGGCGCGTACATCAAGAACTGGGCGATCACGGGCGTCAACTTCTTCGGGCCGTGGGGCATCCGCATCGCGCCCAACGGCCAGGTCTTCGTCAGCCAGAATCTGCAGGCCGACACGCACGTCACCAAGCCACGGATCTCGGAGTTCAGCATCGTCAACGGCCGCTGGCTGCGCGGCTACATCGTGGGGAACGACTCGGACCTGACGACGCCGACGGGCTTTGACTTCATGCCCGGCAAGGGGACGGACTGCAACCGCAACACCGTGCCGGACAACTGCGACATCGCCTCGGGCACGAGCCAGGACCACAACTCCAACGGCATCCCCGACGAGTGCGAGTGCTACGCCAACTGCAACGGCGACTACACACCCACGGGGCAGTCGATCCTGAACCTGGCCGACTTCGGCTGCTTCCAGACCAAGTTCGCGTCCCAGCACCCGTACGCGGACTGCAACGGCGACGGGCTGTTCAACCTCGGCGATTTCGGGTGCTTCCAGACCAAGTTCGCACTCGGCTGCCCGTAAGAGAGGCGTACGCAGAGGTCACGGAGGGGCTCGCAGGAAGCCGGGCCGCTCTCTGCGGACTCTGCGCGATCTCTGCGAACTCTGCGTACAAGACCCTTCCGAGAGTCTCGGACTCCGCTCGGGCCCCGTTCGTCGCCCGTGCGTGGGCTATCGACTCCCTCGTCAACGCGCGGCGGCGCACCTGCGCCTTGACTTCCGCGGCGCGCCGTGGTGTCCTGTAGGCGATCGGCTTCTTGAAAAGGCCGGACGAGGAGAGATAGCCATGCATCACGCAATGCTCGTGCCGCTGTCCGTCGTTTCATGCCTGGCGGTGGTGGCCCACGGCCAGACCATCGACCCCGTCTTCGCGGGCAGTTACACGCTGACCGATCTCGGGCCGGTCCCCGGCGTCCCCGCGCCCTACGGCGGCCTCACGCTCAAGCACGACGACCCGGACACGTTGCTGATCGGCGGCGCGGCGAACCAGTTGGACGGCGCCATTTACGAGATCGGCGTGACGCGCGACGGGCAGGGGCACATCACCGGCTTCTCGGGGACGGCGACGGTCTTCTGCGAGGGGCCGTACAACGACGGCGGCGTCACGTACATCCCGGACTTCATCCCCGGGCCCGACGACGTCCTGTTTCTGTCGCGCTGGCCGGTCAACGAGCTTGGCCAGGTCGTACCGGGGAGCACGGTGGTCAACAAGGTGATCGACCTCGCGGCCCTCGGGGTGGCGGGCTCCAACGCGTCCAACAACTTCGTGCCGGCGACCCACCCGGGCGCCGGGCGGTTCAAGCTCTGCTCGTGGGCCGGCGGCGAGTGGTACGACGCGGCGGTCGTGCCCGACGGCACCGGCACCTTCAACGTCGTCAACGTCACGGAGATCCCGGGCTCGCTCCTTCCCGGCGGGCCGGAGGGGTTCACGTACGTGCCGCCGGCGTCGGCGCTCTTCCCCAACCCATCCATGGTCGTGTCGGAGTACAGCGCCGGCAACGTGGCGGCGTACGAGATCAACGGCACCGGCGACCCGATCGTGGCGACGCGGCGCACCTTCATCTCCGGCCTCACCGGCGCCGAGGGAGCGTTCATCGACCCGACGAGCGGGGATTTTCTCTTCTCGACCTTCGGCGGGGGCAACCACGTCGTCGCCGTGCGCGGCTTCGCGACATTCTGCTACCCCGACTGCAACGGGGACGGGCTGCTGAACCTGGCCGACTTCGGGTGCTTCCAGACGACGTTTGCGACCCAGCAGCCGTACGCCGACTGCAACGGGGACTCGCTGCTGAACCTGGCCGACTTCGGGTGCTTCCAGACGAAGTTTGCGGTCGGCTGCCCCTGAAGACGTACGCAGAGATCACAGAGATCGCGCAGAGCACGCAGAGAGAATTCTTTCTCTGCGCCCTCTGCGTCAACTCCGCGAACTCTGCGTACTCCGCCCTCAGTGCCCGAAGAGGTTCTTTTCCCCGAACATCCCGCTCGTCTCGAAATGCGCCAGCGCCTCGTCCACCGACTTGAAGACCCGCGTCGCGGTCTCGGTGATGAACGGGGACGGGCTCTTCTTCGGCTTCCACACCACGTAGACCTCCT